>JBIIQR010000112.1:0-5390 GCA_044341985.1 Burkholderiaceae bacterium | reverse complement strand
ACCCTGAAGATTCATTAGCTTCTCCCTTGATGGGTGATTTACACGGTTTATCTCCGCTGCTTGTGCATGTGGGTGCTGACGAAGTTTTACGTGACGATAGTTTGCGCTTGGCAGAAAAAGCGATTGCACAGGGTGTGCATGTCAGAGCCCAAGTTTGGCCGGGTGTGTCGCATGTGTGGCAATTACTTTGGCAATTGCCCGAGGCAAAACAATCAGTGCAGCAAGCATCCGATTTTTTGCGTGATGCTCGCGTACTATCAGATCAACAGCCTGAAGATATTGATGTCGTGATTGTGGGCGCAGGTTTATCCGGTATCGGTGCGGCGTCTATGTTGCAGCAACAGTGTCCGCAGCAATCCTTAGCAATACTAGAAAGCCGTAGCGTGATGGGTGGTACTTGGGATTTGTTTCGTTATCCCGGTGTACGCTCTGATTCAGATATGCACACTATGGGTTATCGATTTCGACCATGGGGCGATACAGCAGCGATTGCTAAAGGTTCAGCCATACTCGATTACGTGAACGATACAGCGACTGAGCGCGGCTTACATTATTTGATTCGTTATCAGCATCGAGTGATAGAAGCTAACTGGTCAACGCCTGATGCACGTTGGATATTGACGCTAGAAGTAGGTGAGCAACGCGAACGTAAAATTATTCGCTGCAAATTACTGCACATGTGCTGCGGCTACTATCGTTACGATAGAGCGTATCGACCTGAGTTCAATGATGAGTCAGCATATAAAGGCGTAGTGGTTCATCCACAGTTTTGGCCAGCTGATTTAGATGTCACCAACAAACATATCGTAGTGATAGGTAGTGGCGCCACGGCTGTCACGCTAGTACCTGAACTCGCACGCACTGCGGCGCATGTCACCATGCTGCAGCGCTCGCCTACCTATGTGATTTCATTACCATCGCACGACAAAGTAGGGCGGTGGTTGAAATCGCGGTTGCCAGCTATGTGGGCTTATCGATTGGTGCGATTTAAAAATATCGCGACCAATATGTCTTTCTTTACGTTGTCTAAGCGCTGGCCTGAGGCCATCAAAGCACACTTAGTTGGATTGGCAGCGCGACAGCTAGGCTCAGAAAAATTAGCGAAACATTTTTCTCCCAACTATCGCCCGTGGGATCAGCGACTGTGCGTGATACCTGATGGCGATTTATTTAAGGCAGTACGAAGCGGAAGCGCATCGGTTATCACCGATACTATTGATCGGTTCATATCGCAGGGTATTCGTCTTTCTTCGGGCCAGGAGCTGAGTGCAGACGTCATAGTAACTGCGACAGGGCTGGAGCTCAGTTTGATGGGTGGCATCAAAATTCATGTTGATGGAAAAACAATCGACGCATCAGAAACTATGGCTTATAAAGGCATGATGTTTAGCGGTGTGCCGAATCTTGTTTATACCTTTGGTTATACCAATGCGTCCTGGACGCTGAAAGCGGATTTGACGGCGGAATATCTCTGTCGATTAATTCAGTATATGCAAAAACATTCTTTAGATACGGCTATTCCTGAACCTAACTCTGCGGTTAAGCCGCGCGCATTTTTAGATTTCACATCCGGCTATGTGCAGCGCGCTGCTAAGCAATTACCAAAACAAGGTGATAAAAAACCTTGGAGGCTGTACCAGAACTATCTACTGGATTTGTTGACGATACGCTATTCACGAATTGATGATGGAGTCTTGCGAATGAGTCGTAACAACCACGCTGGCGACTCGCTGAAACGATCGTGATAATCTCTCGTTTAATACGGCAGTATTTGGCGTTAGAACCTTGTATCGCCCACAACAACAACTAAGAGGCACACACCATGGCATTTTTTTCAGGTTTTAAGAAGCATCGTATTCGCACCAGTGGCGCCACCATCAATGCCGTCAGCGCAGGAAGTGGAGAGCCGGTCTTACTTTTGCACGGCTATCCACAAACCATGGCGTGTTGGCATGAGATAGCACCTGAGCTGGCAAAAAAATACAGCGTTGTGTGCGCCGATTTGCGTGGTTATGGTGACTCATCTAAGCCGAAGGGATTGCCGGATCATAGCAATTATTCAAAACGTGCCATGGCACTCGATATGGTGGAATTAATGAGTGCACTGGGCCACGAAAAATTTCATTTGGTTGGGCATGACCGTGGCGGTCGTGTAGCGCATCGCTTGGCGCGCGATCATGGCAAGCGTGTACAGACACTGACGGTGCTCGATATTTCGCCGACACTGAAGATGTTTGAAAATACTAATTTAGCTTTTGCTACAGCCTACTATCACTGGTTTCAAATGCTGCAGCCAGCCCCATTACCCGAGAAAATGTTGCAAGGCATCGTGCCCTTCAACATCTTGGGTCGTGTCGGTCGTTCAGAATTGGATTTGTCTGCGTTTAACAAGGCCGCAATTCGAGAATACGTAAAGGCTTTTAAAGATCCTAAAGCCATACACGCTAGCTGCGAAGATTATCGTGCAGCAGGCACAATTGATCTTGTGCACGATCGTCGTGATCTGCATAAAAAAATACGTATGCCTGTGATGGCGCTATGGGGCAAGCGTGGCGTGATTCATAAATTATTTAATTGCTTAGAGGATTGGCGCGAAGTGGCAGAGAATGTGACTGGCCGTGCGATCGATTGCGGACATTTCATCCCTGAAGAAGCGCCTGCAAAAACCTTAGCCGAGATTCGACGTTTCTTGCGCAGTCACCCGATGTGACGAAGACAGTGGCTTTGAAACATGACGGTCAATAATTTACTTACAGAGTGATTATGAATACACAACAAACTTCTCGGTTTTTATATCGAGTGACTCTGCTAGGGCTGCTGAGTAGTGTTTTTGCAATGATGCCTGCGCAATCTGCAACGACCCCCATCGTTATTAAATTTAGCCATGTAGCCGCTATAGGTACACCGAAAAGTCGTGCGGTTGAGCGGTTCAAGCAATTAGTTGAGACCAGTACTGAGGGTGCGGTGCGGGTGGATGTTTATCCCAACAGTACGCTCTACAAAGACAAAGAAGAGCTCGAAGCTTTGCAGATGGGTGCGGTGCAGATGCTGGCGCCGACCTTGTCAAAGTTTGGTTCTTTGGGGATCAAGGAATTTGAGCTCTTTGATTTGCCGTTTCTGTTTTCAGATCATGCCGCTGTGGATCACGTGCTTGAAGGTCCCATAGGCAAACAATTATTTGCTGGTCTGGAAAGCAAAGGTATTAAGGGACTCGCATACTGGGATAATGGCTTCAAAATGATGTCGGCGAATAAGCCCATCCATGTGCCCACTGATATGCGCGGCTTAAAGATACGTATTCAGGGCTCTAAAGTCATAGACGAGCAGATGCGTACGTTGGGAGCCAACCCGCAAGTCATGTCATTTTCTGAAATGACGCAGGCCTTGCAATCGGGCGTGGTGGATGGTGCTGAAAATCCACCCCTGAATTTTTATTCGCAAAAAGTCTATGAGGTACAAAAGCATCTCACGTTAACTAACCACGGTTACATGGGTTTTGCTGTGATCGTGAACAAAAAATTCTGGGATGGATTGCCGACGGATATCCGCAAAAAACTTGATACGGCGATGGCGGATGCTACGCGCTTTAATAACTCAAATTCTCAACGTGAAAGCGCTGAGGCTATGGAGGCGATTCGTAAGACGGGGATGACCACGATTTATAAGCCAACTAGCAAGGAGCTAGATCAGTGGCGACAGGTACTGCTACCAGTACATAAAAAAATGGAAAACCGCATCGGCAAAGCTTTGCTCGATGCGGTCTACAAGGATCTAAGTCAGAAACGTTAAGGGCGCATTTCTGCTGTCAAATTGAAAACAAGCTCAATTAGACGAATGATCTGAGCCTTGGGATGGAGTGTGATCTGCTGAATGATCCGATGAATGATCGGCCTTGGATTGCTCGATCTCTTTGATTTTGACTTCCAGCTCATGCTGATCCGATGTGAAGGACTGAATCAGGTTCTGGTAGGCCGCTCGGGTTTCCATTTCAGCGGCGACTACCTCACCAACTGGCGTGGGTTTCTGTTCACGTTTCGCTTTTTTTGACATAACCAACCTCAATTATCATTGAAATAATTATCAGGAATCTGTTGAGCACTGCAGCCTTAACCTTACCATGACGCAGACTACAGGCCAGAGATGATCACCACTCACCATGACCCTAAAATTTGGCGTTGGTGGGCAATCGGATGGGATGATATCAGGCTTCAGTAGAATCGATGTTTTGATTGACTGGGCGTTTTATGCTATTTGCAATCGGTTTGTTTTTTTATTGGTTTTTTATTTCATACTCACACACAAACACATGTCTACTAATTCACTGGACGAATTAAAGCAGCAGCAGCGCGAAATGTGGTCATCCTTTGCGCCATCGGCGATTTTCACTACTCCAGTAGCAGCGAATCTGGTTGCCTTTGCAGGCATACGTGCAGGTCAGCGTGTGTTGGATGTTGGTACGGGGACGGGTGTTGCAGCCATTACGGCCGCACGATTGGGTGCTGAGGTTAGTGCTCTTGATTTGACGCCTGAATTATTAGAACAAGCCAAGCAAGACGCGGCCATCGCTGATCAAGCGGGAATTCAATGGATAGAGGGTGATGCTGAAAACCTTCCTTATCCAGACAATAGTTTTGATATCGTTATTAGCCAGTTCGGTCATATGTTCGCGCCGCGTGCGGACGTGGTTGTGCGTGAAGCTCATCGCGTACTCAAGCCTGGCGGTCTATTTGCTTTTGCCAGCTGGCCTCCTGAGCACCTGATGGGGCGGGTATTTGCCCTCGTTGATACGTATATGGTTAATCCCACCTCTCCTGACGCTGCACCTCAGCTTTGGGGCGATACTCATGTGATTACTCAACGCTTAGCGAATTTTTTTGAGGCGCCATTTTTTGAGCGCGGTGTGATGCTTACTCCAGCACTCAGCAAGTCGCACCGGCGTTTAGCGTTTGAGCGTTCTTTTGGACCCATGCGTCAGGCGATGCAAGACTTAGCATCAAGACCGGAAAAAATTCAGACGCTCCGTAAACAGATGGATGACTTGATCGAACCCTACTGCCAGCAGAATCAATGCCATCAAAGCTATCTGATGTCCCGAAGCCGCGTCATCAAATAACAAGTGAAAACAATCAAACGGAGTGGGGGGATGAAGCATGCAAAATGAGCCTACGCATGGTGCAGAACATCATGCAGCGAAAGATAGCGATGAGTCTCTGATGGCGTCGTCGCCTCCGTCGAATCAGATTGAAAACCCTGAAAAGGTTTTGCTCGAGCGCTTTCGTGAATCGCGTCAGAGTATCCTGATTCAGGTGTATTTTTATGGTGGCATTACGGTATTCGCTTTGTGCGCGGCGATATTTTTAATGATATATCTCGCCTAAGCTTAAAACGAG
>JBIIQR010000111.1:0-5438 GCA_044341985.1 Burkholderiaceae bacterium | reverse complement strand
TAAAAAATCCGGTGACATATCGGCGTGTTGAGCTTTCAGCTCTTGCACGCATACGAAATCAGCTTGCTGTTTATGCATCCATTCAAAAAAATTCTTTTTGGCGGCGGAGCGTATGCCGTTGAGATTGGCTGAAATTATTTTCATAATGAATAAAAGCGAAAGTAAATTGCAAAGCAGAATGCGCGCAAGCATAACCGATTCGAGCGGGAGTCTCTTGGACGGTAAAATAGCGACTTTAGGAACAGAGCGAAGGTGAGCGAGTGAATAAGCTGCGTGAAGAATTTATCGAGTTTTCGGTGGCGGCGGGTGTGCTGCGTTTTGGTGAATTCGTTACCAAGGCCGGTCGCCTCTCGCCGTATTTTTTTAATGCTGGCTTATTCAATGACGGCGAGCGTCTAGGCAAGTTGGCTGAATTTTATGCGCAAACCTTGTTGGATTCCGGTGTTGAATTTGACATGCTGTTTGGTCCGGCTTACAAAGGCATCACACTGGCATCAGCCACTGCAGTTGCGCTAGCTGCGAAAGGCCGCAATGTGCCGTTTGCCTATAACCGCAAAGAAGCTAAAGACCATGGCGAAGGCGGTACCATCGTCGGCGCCAAGCTCAGCGGTCGCGTTGTCATTATTGATGATGTGATTTCTGCCGGCACCTCAGTGCGCGAATCGGTAGATCTCATACGTGCACAGAACGCAACTCCATGTGCAGTATTAATTGCGCTGGATAGAATGGAAAAAAGCGGCGCAGAAGGCTCACTATCGAATTTATCGGCGGTGCAAGAAGTTGAGCAAAACTTTGGTATGCCCGTGCTACCTATCGCGAACCTGGATGATTTATTTGCTTATCTTTCAGGCCCGGGTGCTAGCGCAGAACTTGCTGCATTCCGCACGGCGGTGGCGACATATCGCGAAAGGTACGGCGTTGCCTGACTTTTTATGAAGAACAATTAGGCCAAGAGTGGCACGCTTAATTAATCCAAAGCGCGAGGTATGTAGCGAACCTGAAAAATCATTACCGACTACGGTGAGTGTCAATGATCAGATCAAGTTCAGTGAGTGCTTCGTCGGTACTGAGGTACTCGCCAGAGTATTGGGCCTCCGCTGCAGCTGCTAATCCCCGCTCGATGAAAATGCATGGCAAGTTGCGATTCATTATGCGCCTAGTTAGGAGGCCTGGCAAAATGATTGATGGACCTTTCGCCATACTATTTGCCCGATGACTTAGCCAAGCTTCTGCTTGAGTAGTTCTGTCAGTTGCGCCGGATTAGCTTTGCCTTTACTGGCTTTCATCGCCTGACCAATCAGCGCATTAAATGCTTTTTCTTTGCCGGCTCTAAATTCTTCAACGGATTTGGCATTGGCGGCGAGCACTTCATCAATAATTTTTTCTAATGCGCCGCTATCCGATATTTGTTTTAAGCCTTTGGATTCGATTAAATCATCCGCCAACGTGGCTGAATCAGAACGCGCTTCCCACATACCGGCGAAAACTTCTTTAGCGATTTTGTTAGAGATGGTTCCATCGGCGATGCGCTTCAATAGTAAGGCCAGTTGCGCTGCGCTGACGGGTGAGTGGGCGATATCAATCCCTTCGCGATTGAGTGTTGAGGACACGTCACCCATCAACCAATTAGCCGCCGGTTTGGCCTGCTCACGACCGGCAGTGGAAACCACAGACTCAAAGTAAATAGCCATCGCTTTCGATTGCGTCAGCACCATGGCGTCGTATTCTGATAATTGATAGTCGCGCACAAAACGCTCGCGCATCGCGCCCGGCAATTCAGGAAGTGACGCTTTGACGCGTGCGATCCAATCGGCTGCAATCACTAATGGAGGAAGATCGGGATCAGGAAAATAGCGATAATCCATCGCATCTTCTTTGCTGCGCATGGAGCGAGTTTCTTTTTTATCGGGGTCGTACAGTCGCGTCTCTTGAGTGATTTTTCCGCCATCTTCAATGACTTCGATTTGACGGCGCACTTCATAGTTAATAGCTTCTTCCAAAAACCGGAAAGAATTCAGATTTTTAATTTCGCAGCGTGTGCCGTATTCTTTTTGGCCGACGGGTCTAACCGATACATTGGCGTCGCAACGGAAGGATCCTTCTTGCATGTTGCCATCGCAAACACCCAGCCAAACCACCAGTGAGTGCAACGCTTTTGCATACGCCACGGCTTCAGCGGCGCTACGCATATCGGGCTCAGTCACGATTTCAAGCAAGGGCGTACCGGCACGATTCAGATCGATGCCGGTCATGCCGTGATAATCCTCGTGCAAGGATTTTCCTGCATCTTCTTCCAGATGCGCGCGCGTTAACTGCACCGTTTTAAGTTCCGCTTTACCCTCGATTTCAACAATGAACGATAGCGTGCCACCTTGAACCACGGGAATTTCAAACTGACTGATCTGATAGCCTTTCGGGAGATCAGGATAAAAATAATTTTTACGCGCAAAAATAGATTCAGGCGCAATCGTCGCGCCAATGGCTAAGCCAAACTGAATCGCACGTTCGACGGCGCCCTTGTTTAAGACGGGCAGCACACCCGGTAATGCCAGATCAACCGGGCAGGCTTGCGTATTCGGCGCTGCGCCGAAAGCGATGGACGCGCCACTGAAAATTTTAGATTCTGTGGTGAGCTGCGCATGTGTTTCCAGCCCGATCACGACTTCCCATTGCATAAAGATTCCTTTAATTCTGTGTGGGCCGTTGCTTGTGCCAGTCCGTGGCAAGCTGATACTGATGTGCGATGTTGAGTAATTTGGCTTCAGTAAAATAATTACCAATTAATTGCAGTCCAACGGGACGATGCGAATTTTTTTCGCCCTGACCAAAACCCACCGGAATCGACATGCCAGGCAAGCCAGCCAAGCTAGTAGAAAGTGTGTAGATGTCAGCTAAATAATTGGCCACCGGATCATTGACTTTCGATCCAAGATCCCATGCAACGGTAGGTGCTACAGGGCCCATAATCACATCACATTGGTTGAAAGCTTCTTGAAAATCCTGCGCAATCAAACGACGAATTTTTTGCGCTTGCAAATAGTAGGCATCGTAATAACCGTGTGAAAGTACGTAAGCACCAACCAAAATGCGGCGTTTAACTTCGTCGCCAAAACCTTCTGTGCGCGTCTTGCAATACATGTCGGAGAGATCGGTGTAATTTTTTGCGCGATGGCCGTAACGCACGCCATCGAAACGCGAAAGGTTCGATGAAGCTTCAGCCGGTGCGATCACGTAATAGACAGGAATAGACAACGACGTTTTAGGCAGCGAAATCTCCACCAAGGTGGCGCCTAACTTTTCGTATTCTTTCAATGCGGCTTGCACGGCATCAGCCACATCGCTGGCTAGTCCTGCGCCGAAATATTCTTTAGGAACACCTATCTTCAATCCTTTGATCGAGTCAGCAAGATGACGCGAAAAATCTTCCGGTGCGCGTTCGATCGATGTCGAATCACGCTCATCAAAACCAATCATCGAGTTGAGCAGTAGCGCACAATCTTCGGCGGTCCATGCCATCGGGCCGCCTTGATCGAGTGACGAGGCAAAGGCAATCATTCCAAAGCGAGACACACTGCCATAGGTGGGTTTAATGCCAGTAATGCCACACAGTGCTGCCGGTTGACGTATCGATCCACCCGTATCGGTGCCAGTGGCAGCGGGGGCGAGGCCGCCTGCGATAGCGGCGGCGGATCCACCTGATGATCCGCCGGGTACAGCCGTGATATCCCAGGGATTTTTTACGGCGCCGAAAAATGAATTTTCGTTGGATGAGCCCATGGCGAATTCATCACAATTGAGTTTTCCTAGCGTCACCATGCCTGCATTGCGGAACTGTTCCACCACAGTTGCATCAAACGGGCTGATGTAGCCGGAAAGCATTTTGGAGCCCGCGGTCGAGGTCCAGTCGCGTGTAACGAAAATATCTTTGTGCGCAATCGGCAGGCCGGTTAGCGCAGTAACATCGCCGCGAGCAATGCGGGCGTCAGCGTCTTTTGCCTGTGCCAGAGTGAATTCAGGCTGGACGTTAATGAACGCATTCAGCTCGCTCGACGTTATGCGCTGAAGATAGAGTTGCGCGAGTTCGACGGCTGAAATTTTTTTGCTTTTCAGCTGCGCGGAGAGTTCTGTCAGTGTGTGCTTATGCATGAGCGAATGAGCTGCCGTGGTAATGGGCCGCGCCGCTAGTTTGCGACGGCGGTGAGGGGCTAATCAATGACCTTGGGGACGAGATACAAGCCGTCTTGTGTCGCTGGAGCTGGCTTTTGATAGTCATCACGACGGTTGGATTCGGTGACTTTGTCTTCGCGCAAGCGTAACGCAACGTCATCCTTCCAGGCAGCAATCGGGTGCGACAATGGGGCGACACCCGAGGTGTCGACGGCACGCATTTGCTCGACCAGAGCAAAAATGCTGTTCAACTTGTCGAGCGCATCGTCGGCTTGCTGATCATTGAGGTCCAGTTGTGCCAGCTTGGATAGCCGGGCAATATCGTTTAGGGTCAGGGACATGAGGCGGGTCGTCGTTTGATGTGCAGTGCGGGGATTAAAAAGTGGAGAACAGCGGCAAGCTCAGCTTTCGGGAAAGCAAGAACGCTAATCATTTCAATTTTTAGCGTTTCTGACAGCCAATTTGCACCGCATTATAAGGTAGAATGTCAGGTTAAAGGCCGCTAACGCGTCCTGCTAAACGGTATCGGCGGCGTTGTGCCGGATCGTCGGGCAAACCAACGTTATTGGCCTCAGTGATTCAGTGCACACGGCGCCAGTGGCTAGCTTCAAACCCCCGGCAGGACAGTGTTTTCGCAGCAGATGGGCAATTTCTCAGCCGGCATTTTCAAATTCCGGCGCATAAGGACACGATTACATGTTTGGATTCCTCCGTAGCTATTTTTCAAATGATCTCGCCATTGATCTGGGTACCGCGAATACCTTGATTTATGTTCGCGGACTGGGGATCGTTCTGGATGAGCCTTCAGTGGTCGCGATTCGCCAGCAAGGCGGTCCCAATGCCAAAAAGAATATTCAGGCCGTCGGTAAAGAAGCGAAGCAGATGTTGGGTAAGGTGCCTGGCAATATCGAAGCCATTCGCCCTATGAAAGACGGCGTGATTGCCGACTTTACCGTCACCGAGCAGATGCTCAAGCAGTTCATCCGCATGGTTCACGATACCAAGTTGTTCAAGCCTTCACCACGCATCATTATTTGCGTTCCCTGCGGCTCGACTCAGGTTGAGCGACGCGCGATTCGCGAGTCGGCGCTGGGCGCCGGAGCTTCCCAGGTATTTTTGATTGAAGAGCCAATGGCTGCTGCTATTGGTGCCGGCCTGCCAGTGTCTGAAGCGACCGGCTCTATGGTGGTCGATATTGGCGGTGGTACCACCGAGGTTGGCATTATTTCCCTGGGCGGCATGGTCTACAAAGGCTCGGTACGTGTGGGTGG
>JBIIQR010000110.1:0-5503 GCA_044341985.1 Burkholderiaceae bacterium | reverse complement strand
AATTACTGATGTCAACCGAGCCTATCTCGAGCAACAGCAACTGCAAGTCGAGTTGATGGGGCGCGGTATGGCATGGCTAGATACAGGTACGCATGAATCATTGCTGGAAGCCGCACAATTTATTGCTACTCTGGAAAAGCGTCAGGGATTAAAAGTAGCTTGCCCTGAAGAGGTGGCCTACCGCAAAGGCTACATCAATGCCGCACAAGTAGAAAAGTTAGCTGAGCCACTGAAAAAAAATGCCTATGGCCAGTATTTATTGCGCATGCTAAAAGAAAAAGTGTACTGATCGTATGAATGTAATTAAGACAGCGATATCCGATGTAATCATTATCGAACCGAAAGTGTTTGGTGATAGTCGTGGATTTTTTTTCGAAAGCTACAACCAACGTCAGTTTGAACAATTAACGGGGACTTCACCTGTATTTGTTCAAGATAACCACTCACGTTCAGCGCGGGGTGTTTTGCGCGGCTTGCACTATCAATTGCAACAGGCCCAAGGAAAACTGGTTCGTGTGACCGCAGGTGAAGTGTTTGATGTATGCGTCGATCTGCGCCGTAGCTCGCCGACCTTTGGCCAATCCGTGTCAGTTATTTTGTCGGCAGAGAATCATCGTCAGATATGGATCCCGCCCGGATTCGCTCATGGATTTCTGGTGACCAGTGAGAATGCTGAATTTTTATACAAGACCACAGACTACTATGCGCCCGAGCACGAGCGGTGCTTACTCTGGAGCGACCCAGCGCTGGGTATTGAGTGGCCTTTGCAGCAAGAGCCACTTCTCTCGGTTAAGGACAAAGCAGGTATTCCACTCGCTCTAGCCGAAGTATTTGCATGAAAATTCTCGTCACCGGCCGCAATGGTCAAGTAGGCGGTGCGTTACAGCATACCTTGGCTGGTTTGGGCGAGATCGTCACCTTAGATCGTACGCAGTTGGATTTATCTGATTTAGATGCGGCACGTGAAGTGATTCGAATAATTCGCCCAAATCTTATTGTGAATGCGGCTGCGTATACTGCGGTTGATTTGGCGGAGACCGATGAAGCGTTGGCGTATCGCATCAATGCCGAAGCACCGGGAGTGATGGCAGAAGAAGCCAAACGTCTCGGCGCCGGTATGATTCATTACTCGACCGATTATGTGTATGAAGGCGGTAAATCGGGCGCGTGGTTAGAAACCGATGCGACCGGACCTTTATCTGCGTACGGACGTAGCAAACTAGCGGGCGAGCAGGCGATTGCTGCGGTTGGGTTGCCGCATCTGATTTTGCGTACCAGTTGGGTGTATGGATTGCATGGAAAGAATTTTTTATTAACGATGTTACGTCTTGCACAGAGCCGGCCTGAGCTTTCTATCGTTAATGATCAAGTCGGCGCTCCTACGTGGAGCGTTACGATTGCTGAAGCCACTGCAAGCATCATCAAAAAATTTCCAGACCTTTCCGCTGTTGAGCATGTAAGCGGTATTTATCATTTGTGCGCGCGTGGACAAACAAGCTGGTTTGGTTTTGCAGAAAAAATTTTCGCGCATTCATTGATACAACAAAAACCTACACTTCATCCTATAACTACTGCTGAGTACCCTACGCCAGCGGTAAGGCCGAAAAATTCGGTTATGAATACCGATAAATTCGAGCAAACATTTGCGACCTTGCCCACGTGGGATGCAGCGCTCGGCGATTGCCTGCAGCGTATTCCTACTGAAGCGTCCCCATTACTTAAAGTGAACTGACATCATGGCAAACAGCAACGCAAGCAATGCATCTCTGACACCCGGTATTTTCAAGGCCTACGATATACGTGGCATATTGGATAAAACGTTGGATACCAACATCGCTCGCCAGATTGGTCAGGCCTTCGGTAGTGCAGCGTTAGAAAAAAATGAAAAGACTGTGGTCATTGGTCGTGATGGTCGCTTGTCTGGCCCATCGCTATCGGCCGCACTGGCTGAAGGCTTGCAGTCTACAGGCGTGAATGTGATTGATGTCGGTATGGTCGCCACACCCATGCTTTACTTTGCGACCTACGCACTCGGAGCAGCCAGTGGAATTATGGTCACCGGTAGTCATAATCCGCCCGACTACAATGGTTTTAAGATGGTACTCGCTGGTGATGCTATTTATGGCGAAACCATACAGCAGTTATATCAGCGCATACTTGCGCATCGTTTTAATCAGGGCGCAGGTGATTATCGTGAGCATGATATTCGTGCCGCCTATCTCGAGCGGATTATTGGTGATGTAAAAATGTCGCGACCCATGAAGATTGCTGTCGATTGCGGCAATGGTGTTGCGGGTGCCGTCGCAGGTGATTTGTATCGTGGCATGGGTTGTGATGTCATCGAATTATTTTGCGAGGTTGATGGGAATTTCCCCAATCATCATCCTGACCCTGCTCATCCTGAAAATCTGCAAGATTTAATTCATACACTCGCCACCACCGATGCTGAACTTGGATTGGCCTTTGATGGTGACGGTGATCGTTTGGGCGTTGTGACTAAAGATGGTCAAATTATTTTCCCCGATCGTCAGCTCATGCTGTTTGCTGAAGAAGTGTTGTCGCGCAATCCCGGGGCACCTATTTTATATGACGTCAAATGTAGTAAGCACGTAGCAGCGGTGGTCAAAGCAGCAGGTGGTCAACCATTGATGGGTAAGACAGGCCATTCCTTAGTCAAAGCGCGCATGAAAGAAACGAAGGCGCCTTTAGGTGGCGAGATGAGTGGCCATGTATTCTTTAAAGATCGTTGGTATGGATTTGATGACGGTTTGTATGCCGGTGCGCGCCTGTTAGAAATTTTAAGCAAGCTGGCAGATCCGAATGCAACACTGAACGCGCTGCCGCAATCGATTTCAACACCGGAATTACAGATACAGTGCGCTGAGGGTGAAAATCATCAACTGGTGACGCGCTTGCAAAAAGAAATCAGCTGGCCCGGATCAGAGCAAGTGCTAACGATCGATGGCGTGCGTGTTGAATACAGTGACGGTTTTGGTTTGGTGCGTGCATCAAACACTACACCGGTACTCGTGCTTCGTTTCGAGGCTGAAAATGAAGCAGCACTTAAACGCATACAGCAATCATTGGCTCAGGCAATCCACACAGTTAAGCCAGACGCTGTGCTGCCATTTCAGGCGTAATGATCGCTTTGTCACTACGTATTTATTCTGCTTGCTGGTGGATAGCCCTACCTTTAGTACTGCTCAGGTTATGGTGGCGTGGGCGTAAAGAAGTCGGGTACCGACAACATATTGCTGAACGTCTTAGCCTAGTCGGCGCAAATTTCCCATCGCCACTGATTTGGGTACACGCGGTTTCTGTCGGCGAAACGCGTGCTGCAGAGCCACTCATTCATGCCTTACTAGAAAAATACCCACAACATCATGTGCTGTTAACGCATATGACCCCCACCGGTCGTGCGACCGGCGCTGATTTATTTCTTAACGAGCCGCGCGTTACTCAGTCCTACATTCCGTATGACACATTAAGTCTGACGCGGCGTTTCATTTCCAAAATCAATCCCAGTATTTGCCTATTGATGGAAACGGAAGTGTGGCCTTCATTGATAGATTCGTGCAGCGTAGCGGGAATCCCCATCGCATTGATTAATGCGCGTCTATCCGCGCGTTCACTCAAACGGGCGCAGTGGTTTGATGGCTTGATCGGTGATGCGCTGCGTAAAATTAATGTAGTGATTGCGCAAACCCAGGCTGATGCGGAACGTTTACATACGCTAGGAGCGCAAACGATCATCGTTGCGGGCAGTCTCAAATTCGACATCACTCCACCGGAAGCCATGCTGACGATCGGTAGTCAGTGGCGTCAGCAGATAGGTGATCGTCTCGTTCTTTTGTGCGCTAGTACGCGCGAAGGCGAGGAAGTACTGTTACTTGATGCCTATATGGCAGCGACGCTTGATCCCCGTGTGTTGGTGATCATGGTGCCACGCCATCCGCAGCGGTTTGACGAAGTAGAGCGCATGCTTGAAGCACGAGGTTTGCGTTGGCAACGACGCTCACAATGGACGACAGAGAATGTGCCTGCAAGTACTCAGATACTGCTCGGCGATTCCATGGGTGAAATGTTTGCCTACTACGCCGCATGTGATCTGGCTTTTATTGGTGGCAGCTTATTACCCCTCGGTGGACAAAATCTAATTGAAGCTCTGTCCTGTGGCAAACCAGTGTTAGTGGGGCCGCATACATTCAATTTTAAACAGGTGACTGCGGATGCCATTGCTGTAGGTGCCGCCATCCGTGTGCCCGATGCGCAGCATGTTTTTTCTAGCGTTAGCCAAATGGATCCGACGTCTAAAGACTATCAAGCGATGTCCGACGTGGCGATTCAGTTTTGCGTTGAGCATCAAGGCGCCACCGTAAGAACCCTCAAGTTGTTATCGCCTCAACTAAAGTGACTAATAAAAATGCCAGTCGGTTGACTGGCATTTTTATTGAGTTCGCTAACGAGAGCTTATTGTTTTTCTGGCTCGCTAAAGCCACCACCCAGCGAACGATACAAATCAACTGCATTGGTTAAGCGTAATAGTTGTGACTGAACCAAGGCCTGTTCTGCATTGAATAACTCGCGCTCAGCATCCAACAGATCCAAATAACTCGAGATCCCATTTTCGTAGCGTGCACGTGCGAGAGTCAGTCGTTCAGCCTGTGCATTTCTGAAGGCGCTTTGCGCTTCGATTTCTTCCGTCAATGTGGCGCGCGCTGATAAGGCATCGGCTACTTCGCGGAATGCAATTTGAATCGTTTTTTCATAGTTGGTAACGGCAATGTTACTGCGAATTTCGGCTAGATTTAGGCTAGCTTTGTTGCGGCCACTATCAAAAATAGGTAAGGTAATTTGCGGGAAAAAACTCCAGGTACGTGATCCGCCTTCAAATAAACCACCCAGATCGTTGCTCGCTAAGCCGTATCCGGTAGTTAGCGATATGCGAGGAAAAAAAGCAGCACGTGCTGCCGCAATATTTGCCTGAGAAGCGCGCAGTCGTTGTTCTGCAGCGCGAATATCAGGTCGGCGCTCTAATAAATCTGAGGGTAGTCCTTCACCAATGTCGGCCGTGATGACTTGGGTTGACAGTGTTGCTGTTTGTGTTGGAAGCTTGATAGCTGAGCCGGTGAGTAAGGTGAGCGCATTGACGGCTAACGCATGTTGGCGTCGAAGACTTAGTAAAACTACTTTAGCCGAGTAGACCAGCGTTTCACTTTGCTGGAACTCCATCGCATTAGTGATACCCGCATCCAAACGTTTTCTCACGAGATCACGTGATGATTCGCGACCTTTGAGTGTGCGCTGAGCCAATGTGATTTGTTCAGCCAGAGCGCGTTCGATCAGCCACGCCTTAGCGACTTCGCCGACTAATGAAATCTGGATCGCTCGTCGCGCCTCTTCAGTGGCGAGATATTGTGATAACGCTGCTGCAGACAGATTTTTTACACGCCCAAAAAAATCGAGTTCAAATGCAGATAAACCTACCCCTACCTGATAGGCG
>JBIIQR010000109.1:0-5509 GCA_044341985.1 Burkholderiaceae bacterium | reverse complement strand
TTTCATGCTCGGCCCCATCCGGATGCAAAGGGAGACCCACAACTATGCTACTGGGCTGCCATTCATCTATCAAGGTACCGATCGCCGCGAACTTTGCCGCATTGGTTGGCGCATCAATGATGGTTAATGCCTGCGCTTGCTTAATGATCAGGTTACCCACCGCAACACCAATACGCTTGAGACCAAAATCGAACGCCATTACCGTGCTCATGTGCGCGGCGCATCAAGCATGCCCAGCTTCTCCGGTGAGCAAAGTCGGATCGATCCCCAACAGGTTCATGGCCGCCGCAAAGCGTTCTGCACTGGGCATATCAAACAATATGGCGGGATCAGCACGTACCGTGAGCCAGCCATTACGTAAAATTTCTTCTTCGAGTTGGCCTGCACCCCAACCTGCACACCCAAGTGTCACGACTAAACGTCGCGGACCGTGACCTTGAGCTGCTGCTTCGAGTACATCACGCGAGGTGGTCAACGACACGTCATCCGACACTGTCAGTGACGAGTTGTAATCTGCTAATGGTGCATGCAAAACAAAACCACGCTCTACTTGCACCGGCCCACCAAACAGCACAGGCACTGGTGGCATGACCTGATCATGCGGAGTGATTTCAAGTGATAAATCCAGACGCTCGAACAAGACATCCATAGTCAGATCCGTCGGGCGATTGATGATCATACCCAGAGCACCATTCGCATTGTGCTCACAAATGTAGACCACCGTGCCACCAAAAACCGGATCGAGCATCGATGGCATGGCGATCAAAAAATGATCCGCCAGCTGCAGAGACTGAATTTCAGCCTGCTTTTCAGACGCCGTATCGATGTTTGAGGAAGAAAAATCACTGACATCCGCGGTAGCCACGGAAAATGATGGGGAACGCTGCTTGCCTTGCTTGGCCATGAGCCGAATTTTATCAGCTTTACCCGAGCTTTCGTTCATGTTGGCAGATCAACTTCGCCTAGCAACGCTACACTTAGCTTTTTATCGCGCGAGATACTAATAATGAACTATGAAAAAGCGCTGGTATGGTTTCGTCGCGATCTGCGAGATTTCGACCACACCGCACTGCACCATGCACTCAAAACCAGCCGTACTGTCTACTGTAGTTTCATTTTTGACAAAGATATCCTCGATCCCTTGCTTGCGCACGGCCGCATCGATCGCCGCGTAGCGTTTATCCACGCCAGCCTGAAAGAGCTCGATGCCTCGCTTCGAGAACGCGGGGGCGGATTGATTGTTCGTCATGCACGAGCTGCGAGTGAGATACCTAAGCTAGCCGATGAACTCGCGGTCGATGCTGTTTTTATCAATGAGGACTACGAACCCGGCGCGATCGAACGGGACCGTCAGGTCGCTCAGGCATTAAAAAAATTAGGTAAAGAGCTGCATAGCTACAAAGACCATGTCATTTTTGCGAAGGATGAAGTGCTTTCTCTTGCTGGTAAGTCTTTTTCAGTTTTCACACCGTATAAAAATGCATGGTTGAAAAAACTCGGCTTACCGTCGTTCGAGTTAGATCTACAACCACTTGCGCCGTTGACATGCGACGCTGGACAACTCGCGCTACCGCCTGCTACGCCAGACATGCCATCTCTCGGCTCTATGGGATTTGATGAGTATGATCTGATGCAGCATAAAATCCCGACCGGCATGACGGGTGGCGCCGATTTGCTTGACGATTTCTTGCCACGTATGTCGCGCTATGACGCCACGCGTGATTTTCCAGCAGTTAAAGGGCCCTCGTATTTATCGATTCATTTACGCTTTGGTACGGTGTCGATACGCTCACTGGCACGATTAGCGATTGAGGCGATTCAATCGGGTCAAGGTGGTGAAGGCGCACGCATCTGGTTATCGGAACTTGTTTGGCGTGATTTTTATTTCATGATTTTGCACCATCATCCGCACGTAACTGAGCGAAGCTTCAAGCCAGATTACGATCGCATCACATGGGAAAGCGGTGCCGCAGCCGATACCGCATTTACCGCCTGGTGCGAGGGTCGCACCGGCTATCCACTGGTGGATGCCGCGATGATGCAGTTAAATCAAACGGGCTATATGCATAACCGTCTGCGTATGGTGACCGCCTGCTTTTTGATAAAAGACCTGGGTATCGACTGGCGGCGCGGCGAAGCGTATTTCGCGCGTCATTTGAATGACTTTGATTTGTCGGCAAATAATGGAGGTTGGCAATGGGCCTCATCATCAGGATGTGATGCGCAACCTTATTTTCGAATTTTCAATCCAGTGACTCAATCTGAGCGATTTGACGCTGAAGGTAAATTTATCAAACGCTACTTACCCGAACTCAGCAAACTGGATGGCAAAACGATTCATGCACCTTGGCTTGCTTCGGCAATGCAGCTACAAATGGCCGGTGTCACGCTGGGTAAAAATTATCCTCATCCGCTAGTAGCGCATGATGAAGCACGCAAAAAAACACTGGAACGTTATGCTGTTGTGAAAAAATAAATGACTCGTTATGCTTTAACGATAGATAACTTTACGTTTATCGCGATTTAGTATTTTTACGACTAACGACTCACACTGTCGACGTTAGTGTTTGATTGTGATTGGTACGATTGTCTGGTGTCGTTAGTTTTTTTACGGGCGCGAATTGCGCAAGCCATTCCAAAAGCTCTTGCTCGCGATAAGGTTTACCAAAGTAGGCATTCGCGCCTAATTGCAGCGCATGTTGTCGATGGCGCTCGGCCATTCGCGAAGTAATCATCGCGACCGGTAACTCACGAAAACACTCGTCAGAGCGTAATCGACTCAACAGCTCAAAACCATCCATCGTCGGCATTTCTATATCAAGTAACACGGCTGCTGGGCTGATCTGACTTAACAATTCCAGCGCATGCGCACCATGTCTGGCAAGTGCCACACCATACCCATGTTTTTCTAACATGCGCTGACTCACACGACGCACTGTTAAAGAATCATCAACCACCATCACTAAGGGTGGCACATGCTCTGGAACGATAGTGGCTGAGATTGATCTGGCGATGGGATTTAAAACAGCATGGGCATGCAGCTGTAACAAATTCATGACCAACAAAATATCGCCATCAGGCAGCATGGCCGCACCCATCAATCCTGGCACGCTGGCCAATTGAGGGCCCGGCGGTTTAACCACTACTTCGTGATGACCATGGACTTCGCCGACTTTAACCGCGATCCAGTCATCAAGCTGGTGCAAAATAAGGAATGACATGCGATCAGAGGCGCTATGAGTCACTGTCGGCTCTCGAATTAAATCGCTTAAAGCAAAGAGTGCGATTTTTTTATCTTGCCAGAGCAGAAAACCTTCTACCATTGCTTGCTTCGCATTAGCTGAAGTCATCGTTAATACCTGCTGAACCATCGCAGAGGGTAAAGCAATTTTCTGATGAGCGTCAGATACCAACACGATTTTCTGTGTCGAGGATGACTTCGGCAATGCCATGATGACTGAGGTACCCAAGCCCGACTGACTTTCAACTTTTATGGCACCTCCCATAGCGACGATAGTCGCCTTGACGGCATCCATACCTATGCCGCGACCGGCCAAGCCTGTCACTTGTTCGGCAGTAGAGAAACCTGATTCAAAAATTAATTGCGTCAAACTGTCTGAATCAGACTCAGCATTTGCGGAAAGTAAACCACGGGCTATGGCTTGCTCGCGAATACGAACAAAGTTCAGACCACGACCATCATCACTGACTTTCAAGCGTAATTCAGTACCCTGCTCGCTCAACTTCATTAATACTAGGCCTTGTCTCGGCTTACCCATAGAGTCGCGTTCTTCAGTGGGCTCGATACCATGCACAATCGCATTACGAACCAGATGGGACAGTGGTCCATTTAAACTCTCAAGATGAGCCCTGTCTATTTCGAGCTGGCCGCCATCCAACTCAAATCGAACATCGCGTCCCACCTCCATAGCCACCTGACGTACCAGTTGCCGAAACCGATTTTCAATACTAGAAAAAGCTTGCGTACTTGCGCGATACAAATCGGATTGGAGTGAACGTGCATGACGCGTTTGCGCCACCAACATCGTTAATGATGCATCGATCTGATGCGCCAAGCTGCGTTGTACTCCCGTCAAATCCGCCATGCTTTCGGCAGTCATACGCGTCAATTCTTGCAGTCGTGTGTAGCGATCAAATTCCAAGGGGTCAAAGCCTGATGCTCGCGGCGCAGACTGAGAAGAAATACTCGCTTCAGATTGCAGCTCTAGCTCACGCAGCTGAGTACGCAGACGCGATAAGTTATCGGCGAGATCAACCACTAATTGCTTTTGCTGTCGCAGATCATCTGTAGAACGTACGGCATTGACGAGTAATTCAGCAACTGAGCCAGACGCGCGTTCAAGCAAATCGACACGTAATTTCGAAGGCGCGAACGCTACTTTCGTCGCAGACCGATCTGCGAAGGATCGACTGGTATCTACTAGCGAATCGCTGGAATTTTCAACCGTTTGTGCGTTGTCGTCTTTGATCAGCCCAACATCAATTAATAATTGATGCACCTCTGTTTGTAGCAAAGCGATTGCAGCCGATTCAACCGGACGTTGTTGCGCGAGCTGGCTGACCCTATGCTCAAATTCATGGATAGCCTCGCCTAAAGTCAATTCACCTGCCATACGCGAGCTACCTTTTAGCGTATGCAGCAAACGTAACAACCCCGCTGGAAGTGAGGCATCGCCCGGACTGTCTACCCACAGCGATAGCAATGATTCAAGCTGCGGTAACAGCTCGGCGGCCTCTTCACAAAAAATTAGGTGCAATTCAGGATCGATCACATCGGTCGATGCAGAATAATCAAATTCATCAACTGAAAGTGATGATGTGGACTCTGAATCACCCGACGCGACCTGAGTAATATCGTCAATTAACGCGGAGGTTTCTTGTAACGGTGATTCATACGGCTGCAACGGCTCGTGATTCAGCGGTTGCAGTGACAACTCAAGCACTGCGGCCTGCACAGCTTGAATAGGTTCGGCTACGACGATGGATGGTGACTCTAGCGTGAAAGCTGAAAGCGAATTAACTTCCGCTTTCTGTTCGCTATCATTTACATGCAACTGCTTTTCTAACGCATCGATAATATCGACTAGCTCGGTTAAATAAGTGTGCTGCTGATCTGCTGCTAAGACAATGACTCGCTCGATTAAGTTTTCCAAAGCTGATGCTAATTGCTGCATAGCGTAATGACCTACAGTCGCAGAACTACCCGCTAAGGCATGGGCCTCAATCGCAGCATGCGATGGGAGTAACTCCGATTCACTCAGCGAAAATTGCGTCACCAGAAACCTCAACACACTTAATCTATCTTTAGCTTCCAACATAAAGATGTCTTTGAGCGTGGTATTTGTCGTTGTGTTTGTCGTTGTATTTAGCACTGCATTAAGCGGTGTAGTAAATGCTTTATCGACTTGAATATCGGTCGTCAAAGGAATCTGACTCTCCACTGATTGCATACCAGTGGCCAAGTACGATGGAATATCACATTCCACAG
>JBIIQR010000344.1:0-5523 GCA_044341985.1 Burkholderiaceae bacterium | reverse complement strand
ATAGTCATCGATCCTTATGGAAAAAAAGAAGCAATTCCGGGGATCGGAAATGGTGAATTAGGAGGCTTGCTTACATTCCGTGAACAAATGCTCCAGCCAACGATGACCCAGTTAGATCACCTTGCTACCGCCGTTGTGAATCAGGTTAATGCGATTCACTCAAATGGTATTGATCTCAGCGGTAATGTAGGGGTAAATCTGTTCAAGATTGACCCTATTTCCAAAACAGATCCTTTGTCTGGTCAAACATTTTTATTGGAAAGAGCGGCTGCAGGGATTACGTTGTCTATCGATGATCCCGCCAAGGTAGCGGCTGCCGCATTATTTCGTGTCATTGAAAACGATAAAAATCTGTCAAATGCAAATGCTACCCTGACATATACAGCAAGCTATCCAGATCCTGCTACCGTTCCATCGATTGCAACAATACTTAAAAATAATTCTGATCCTAGCTCGGGCGTGAATGCTCCTCAAGGTAAGTTGTTGGGTCAAATCCCTCTGGGAAGCAATAACTGGAATCTGTATCTCGATGGAGCTACCAACGATCAGCAATTACAGATATTTACTCGTGACGGCCGTCAGCTGGTAGGAGCGCCGTTGACAGACTCGACAGCTGCGCAGTTATTAGTGACGCAACAAAACGGTTTTTTTGCAGGATCGACCTATTCCACTCAGTACCTAAATCAGTCAGGGGAAACAGGCTATAAGCAGATGTCGGTGTTTTATGGTTTGCAGGCTAAACCCATTGAGCATTTCGCGCAGGAGACGCAATTTACGCCTGAGCATAATGTGCTTCCGTCGGTTCGTACCTGGGTCGAAAGCTATGGTCATGTCATCGACGATCAGACAGCATCGATTCCAGCCGATACATTGACTCTCAATGGCAAGGTACTTCCTCAGTTATTAGCAACAGCACCGTCAAAAACGATACAAGCCAGTGATATTGCTAATTGGTTGAATCGCGCTGCGATTGGAATGGATCCTACGGTCTCCGTCAATGCATTGACAACGGTGACCACGAGTGTGGTGGATCCCACGCTTGGCATGTATGTAAATGGGATCGCTGTGCCGGCTGATCCTGCGCGTACTTCAATGGATGATCTTGCGAGTTACATTAATAATTCAATAGGTAGTTTGGCGAATGTCGATGCTTCTGTAACAGATGGAAAGCTAGTACTCCGTAATTCGACCGGCTACGGTGGACGTGATATTTTTGTTGGTGAGATGGATTCTGACGGCAAGGTCGTTAACGAACAAACTTACAAAGGCACACTGAATTTTTCGCAAGCTGGTACCGTCACCATCGGTTATGGGCCCAAAGGTAAGCTGGGCGATTTTGCTGTACTTGGCAAGCCTGTAGGTAACTACTACACCGCGATTAAGCCAAGGGAATACACGTCTGCATTGATAGACGGTGTGCAGGTACCAGCTAATGTTGATAGCATTCTCGGTAATGCAATCACTATCAATGGTAAGACTTTAGGGCCACTTGATCTGGGCCGTACTCTGCAAGCCTCGGACATGACGGCGTGGATTAATGAGGTTGGAAGTACCTTTGATCCTCCTGTGGTTGCCAGCGCAACGACGAAAATTGTCGTGCCTAAAGATCAATACAAACCCAATCTGACGACCGGTAATCTCTCATTAAACGGAGTCACTATTACTGGTTCAGGCGTTGGTGGTAGTTATGTGAATGCCTCTGATTTAGTCTCTGCGATTAACTTGGCTGATACTGGAAATGTCAATACGACGGTCACTGACCTCGATCTAAATCGCGCTCTTGATATCAACGGTGTACATATTACGGGTAGCAATACGGATGGCACGTTTGCATCGGATACCGATCTTATCGATGCTATCAACGCGCACACTAACGAGACGGGTGTCGTTGCTACTCAAAATGGCTCCGATATCACCCTCGAGCACCTGATTGGTGGCGATATTGTGGTCGGACCTTCAGTGGGAATCGTTACCACCACGGCATCACGCCTCAATTTGACTCAGCCTTTAGATATTAATGGCGTGCAGATTAGTGGGAGTAATGCTGATGGTAGCTTTGCATCGACGGCAGATCTTTTAACAGCTATCAATGCGCGCTCCAGTCAGACCGGCGTTAGCGTCATTCAAAATTTCAACGATATCGTTCTTAAAAATAAGACGGGCGATAAAATAGCGATTGGTCCTACAGCGAGTGCCAATGCACTGGGCATTAAAGACGGTGCTTATACCAACAAAAATGCGCTAGGCGTTACTGATGGCACGTATTCAAAGGTCAAGGCAGAGTTAGGAACAGATGGAGCGATGACGATATCAAACCAAAGTGGCTCCGATATCAAAGTAGGCTCACTTTTTGGAAGTAATGTCTTTGGTATAGGTAATGGCCCATACCGCGGCGCGTTAAGTCTTGAAAGTAAAGACCCGATACGCGTAGGTTTTGGCCAGAAAGGTAATCCCGCTGAACTAGCTAAATTAGGCTTTCGCACCAGTGCTTATATCGATGGAGCCGCACCGGAAGATTTATTAGTGTTTGTCACAGGCGAGGGTAGTGGCACGGTTGCTGGTAAATTTGATGCGACTATGAAGGACCCCGTGTCCTTAAATGCTGAACGCATTTCAAGCTTGCGCGCGCAAAATTTCGATGTGACTTTCACTTCAAATAATCACTATCAAATAACCTGGACTAATCCGCAAAATAAAGTCGCAACAATTTTGGCTGAGCGTGAATATGATCCTAAATTAGGTATTGACTATCAAGGATTGAAATTCACGCTAAACAAGCCCCCTGTATCTGGCGATACTTTCCGCTTGGATGGTGATCATGATGGCATTGGCAATAATCAAGTCATGCTAGAAATGATCGCACTAAAAGATAAAAAAATAATCGGTGGACCGAACGGCAGTACGATTGCTGAAAGCTATTCCGAGACTGTCGGTAAAGCAGGTAACTTTTCTAATCAGGCGACAATTGCGCAGACAGCCTTAAAAGTGGTGAATGATCATGCAGTAGAAGCACGCGATAAAGTATCAGGCGTATCGCTCGATAGTGAAGCGGCTGACTTGATCAGATTTCAGCAGGCTTACCAAGCATCAGCTAAAGCAATGCAGACGGCTAATACGCTGTTTGATTCCATTATTCAGATACGTTGATATAGAAATTAAGATCGAAGGAAAGTAACTATGCAAGTTTCCACGAGTTTGATGTTTGATCGAGCTATTGCGCAAATGGGTATTACCCAGGATCGCCTGTCTAAAACTCAGACCCAGCTCTCAACGACTAAGCAAATCAATAAGCCGAGTGATGCTCCGGATCAGGCGGCGACCATTACGCGTCTTAAATCCGCGATTGATCGTCAAAATTCCTATGTATCGACGATCAACTCCGTAAAAGATAAATTGTCACAACAAGAAACGGCTGCAAATAACGCGACTGATGTGTTGACGCGACTAAAAGAGTTGACCGTGCAAGCGGCCAATGACACCTATTCTGCTGTTGATCGTAAATCCATTGATCTCGAAGTCAGGCAGTTGCGCGATCAATTACTATCGTTAGCCAATACTCAGGATGTGAATGGCAATTTTATTTTTTCAGGTAGTCGCGTGGGTAAGCAAGCCTTTGCGACCGATGAAAATGGAAAATTAGTCTATCAGGGCGATCAGACAGTAAGCTCGACGAGTGTAGGTGATCAAAGTGCTGTAGACATTAATCGATCCGGTACGAATCCCTTCGATAAAATTGTTCGTGTGGATGCGACTAACAATAAAACAGCTGTGGGATTTTTCCAAGTCATCGATGATTTATCGGCCGCACTACAATCTAATAACACCGTCTCAATTAAAAACGCTGTAGGAGAGGTGGGTACTTTGCAACAAGGCTTGTCAGATAGCTTAGCAAGTATAGGTGCAGCAATTAACAAGATAGACAATCAAGCTTCTCTCGCAGAAGAGAATGTGTTGCGCATGAAATCGACGCTATCCCAAGTCGAAGATACTGATTACACGCAAGCCATCACTAACATGAACAAAGATATGTTGGCTTTACAAGCGGCACAGACCAGTTTCGCAAAAATATCGCAGCTTAATTTGTTTGACTATATTAGGTAATCCTCAGTCAGGGGAGTAGTAGCGATCTTTGGCGGCCTTTGTGGCCGCTTTTTTTCGTCTGTGCTCAAGGTTGGGGGAGTGGCTATACGTACAGCTTGCTATAAGGTAGTGGTAAGTTGAGCTGCATAAACAACGATTTTTACAATCGAGCACGCTTCTAGTGGTGATATTGGGATACTGGTTTATGGGTAGAAGCAGGTGGGTAAGTTTTCACTCAGCGACTGTGCGGCTTGCGACGCTGAGTAATTAGGCAGACTAATATTCAGAAGCTGATATTCAGAAGCTGATATTCAGAAGCTGACATCCAGTGGCTAGGATAGTTCAGGTTAACCCTTAGTGGGTCATGGGTGAGGTTGTAATGACTATTTGCTTCGCTTATCGGCTGCAGAATCAAACGATGATCATAGTATGACTAGGATAGTCATAGCTTTCTACCCCTGTGCATTTATCATGAATTCAATGGACAAAAAAATACGGGGGTGTTTCCACCCCCGTATCGTTCAGCTTAAGTAGCGATTACTTCAACAGCGACAGCACCGACTGTGGCTGCTGATTCGCTTGCGCCAACATCGCTGTAGCCGCTTGTGAAATGATCTGCTGTTTCGCCAACGAGCTAGTCTCTGTTGCGTAGTCTGTATCCAAGATACGGCTGCGTGATGCAGACATATTTTGGCTAGCTTCAGATAAGTTAGCAACGATGTAGTCCATACGATTGTTCAACGCACCCGAATTAGCTTGGGATTTGCTGATAGTCTCGATAGCTGCATCGATAGCCACGATCGCTTGGTTAGCACCGGAGACAGTCGATACATCAACTTGATTGATCTTCAAGCCGTTGTCAGAGCCACCGAAAGTGCCTTGACGTAAGCCTAAGAGTTCCAAGTTACCGATACCTTCGTTACCTGCTTTAACGGTGAACTTATTATCTGACTGCATAGTGACTTGCGAATAGTAAGTCACAGCAGTTGCTGAGCCAGCTGCTGCACCTAACCCAATACCGGTTAGACCGATATTAGCCGCGGTTGCAGATCCGATCGAGATATTACGACCATCCACTGCACGCAGTTCGATACCATCACCCCAGGCGCTTGCAACTACGCCAGTACGGTCGGATACATCATTGAACGAATCGATGACGGCATTACGTGTTACGGCATTGGCAGTAAATGTCACACCATTGAGGTAAACATCAGCCGACGTTCCTGCAGTAAAGCCTTCACCGCGAATTACGTTGGGTGATGCTGAAGCAGTCACTCCAGTCAGATCGGTTTTACGGTTGATGGCTGCAGCAATTGTAATCGCACTAGCTTCGCGTGTTGATGATGCAGCTGTGGTATCGGATGCGCTATCGTCCGTAGCCAAGCCCTGACCAATCGCTACGCCATTCAGGATGAGAGTATCGCTAGTCAAAACACCTGTTGT
>JBIIQR010000108.1:0-5534 GCA_044341985.1 Burkholderiaceae bacterium | reverse complement strand
TTGGGTCGTAAACGAGTACTACTAATCGATCTTAATCAACAATTTGGAGATGCAGCGCTATATGTGTCTGATCTCAAAGCCTCCGTCGCATTATCTGAAGTGTGTAGTTCAGTAGAGCGTCTCGATGGAAATTTACTAGACACTAGTGCGTTGCATGTCACGCCTAATCTCAGTATTTTGGCTGCGTCGGATCAAATAGAAAGTTCAGCAGAAATACGACCTGATCAATTCGGCATTCTTCTTCAATTAGCGCGCCAGCATTACGACTTTACGATTATGGATTTAGGTAGGCAAATCAACCCTGTCAACGTACGCGCTTTGGACGCTTCCGACAGGGTATATCCCGTATTTCAGCAATCGCTACCGAACTTAAGAAATGGACGGCGCTTATTCGATATTTTTTCCGCACTAGGATATCGACGTGAAAAACTACACGTCGTTCTGAATCGTTATGACAGTTCATCGTCACTGGATGCAGCTGAATTTGAGCGGGTTCTTGGGCAGCCGGTTGTTCATCGAATTCCAAATAGTCATGAAATCGTGAATGAATCAATTAACCAAGGTTTACCTGTTTTGCAGATGGCTCGCAGTAGCATCATTTCAAAATGCTTGGTGGAGTGGGTAAATACCTTGGTGGATGTAGGTACCCCTGCTACGACGAGCTTAATTCGCCGAATTTTTGTACGGAATTTCGCAACGAATGAAATTCCTAAGTAATTTTTTAATTCTAAAAATAATTGACTATGAGCTTCAGAGAGCGATTGATGGTGGAAGGTCCTGCGGAATCCATGTCTTCGGCCGAGATGGATTTTTACTCTCCTGCTTATCAACAGTTAAAACAACAACTGCATCATATTTTATTAGAAAAGATCGATCTCGAAAGGCTGCAAACATTAACAACGGACCAATTTAAGCGTGAAATTACTAATCTCGTCGATGTAATATCCGATGAAGAAAAAATGATGGTGAATCAGCTTGAGCGACGTCAGCTAGCCGTTGATATGCAGTATGAAATGTTGGGTTTTGGACCGATTGAGCCTTTATTGAATGATCCGTCAGTCTCCGATATCTTGGTCAATACGTTTAACCAAATTTATGTAGAACGCCGTGGCCGCCTTGAATTAACACCGATTACGTTCAACGATAACGCTCACCTACTGAAGGTGATTGAGAAAATCGTTTCTCGTATTGGTCGACGTATTGATGAATCAAGTCCCATGGTTGATGCGCGCTTACCGGATGGTTCGCGTGTCAACGCTATCATTCCACCATTAGCGATTGACGGGCCGATTCTGTCGATACGACGTTTCTCGGTCAAGCCTTTGTCGATGGCCGATCTGCTCGGATTTAAAAGTTTGACTCAACCCATAGCAACGTTGTTGGGGGCATTAGCGAAAGCCAAAGTCAATATCTTGATCTCGGGTGGAACGGGTAGTGGCAAAACCACTTTGCTGAA
The DNA here is from genome assembly GCA_044341985.1 of Burkholderiaceae bacterium. Taxonomy (GTDB): domain Bacteria; phylum Pseudomonadota; class Gammaproteobacteria; order Burkholderiales; family Burkholderiaceae_D; genus Pernthalerella. Next base: position 4,078 of record JBIIQR010000108.1, on the reverse strand, counting down.
TGTAATTTCCGGTTTCATTCCTGCGGATGAACGCATCGTGACCATTGAAGACGCCGCCGAATTGCAATTGCAACAGCCGCATGTCGTTCGATTAGAAACTCGGCCCTCTAACATTGAAGGCAAAGGAGAAATTCCTCAGCGCGCTCTTCTAAAAAATTCTCTGCGTATGCGACCTGATCGTATTATTTTGGGTGAGGTGCGTGGTAGTGAAGCCCTCGACATGCTGCAAGCAATGAATACTGGCCATGAAGGTTCCTTAGCCACTATCCATGCAAATTCGCCTCGCGACGCCTTATCTCGCTTAGAAAATATGGTGGGCATGGCGAACGCCAATCTGAGTGCACGCGCCGTGCGCCAGCAAATCGCTTCAGCCATTACCGTAGTTATACAGATTATGCGTTTATCTGATGGCAGTCGAAAACTAGTGAGCCTTCAGGAAGTCACTGGGATGGAAGGAGAAATCATTTCTATGCAAGAGATTTTTGTTTTTAAGCGCTCGGGCGTTAATGCCGAAGGTCAGGTTACTGGACAATTTTTAGCCACGGGTGTCTTTCCACAATTCGATCAACGACTTTAAGAATTTGGTGTGGCAGTGCCGGAGTCAGTCTACGACCCAAGGTATTTAGGCGAGTAAAAACGCGTTTTTAACCATCACAGTGTGGAAGGAATGTACTCATGGACCTTCTTTATTACGGTTTCATTTTGTTGCTATTTATTGCCATAGCTCTGGCCAGTGAAGCGCTTTGGGGATGGTGGTTTACGAAGCTAAGCACGAAGGCCAAGCGTTTAAATAGGCGATTACGGCAGGTCACTTCCAAAAATGCAGACCCTAGTCGCGATACCTCTGGCTTACTCAAAAGCCGTCGCTTAGCTAAATCGGACAGGATGGATTTATTGTTGCAGCGATTGCCCGGTGTTTATCGCTTACATGCTTATCTGATGCAAGCCGGGCTGTCCTGGTCGGTCAGTCAATTTTTAGCGATGGGAATGATCATAGCGCTGGCTAGTTTTTTATGTTTAGAACTACTTCCGATGTCTATTGGAATGGTGATGGCGCTATCGATTATTGCGTCACTCTCACCCTGGGTATATGTCATTAACAAGCGATCGCGTCGTTTGCTATTGCTGGAGGAGCAGCTTCCTGAAATGGCTGATTTTATTAGTCGTAGCTTGCGGGCGGGTCACGCGTTTTCAGTCAGTCTGCACATGTTGGTAGAAGAAATGCCGCAACCGATTGCTAGCGAATTCAGGATAGTTTCAGATGAAATAAGTTTTGGTTTACCTTTGTCTGAAGCACTGCAACGCCTTTGCATGCGCATCCCCCTCCCTGATCTTCATTATCTGGTGGTGGCCATACTGATACAGCGTGAAACCGGCGGTAACTTAGCTGAATTGATGACTAAGGTCAGTCAGCTTGTGCGGCAACGCTTGAAATTACAAGGGGATGTGCGAGTGCTGTCAGCTGAAGGGCGAATGTCTGCCTGGATTCTTTGTCTGCTATCGCCCATAGTCGCCGGTATTTTTTGCTTAACTAATCCCGATTATTTGCAGCAATTTATTGATGACCCTGCAGGCGTGACTTTACTTTGGTTAGTAGGCGCTATGCTGATATTGGGTATCTGGGTGATGCGTTTCATTGTTCGGATTCGGGTGTGATGATGGATACGCAAATCATCTTTTTTTTAGTGAGTGTCTTTATTGCCGTAGCAGCGATTGCGAGCGGGATCGTCTGGTGGCTATTGACTGATCGCATACGTCGTCGGGTGGCCGATGTGCAAGGGCCTGTGAAATCATCAGGATTTGACATTGAAAATCAATGGATGGAGCACGTCGTTAGAATCAGTCGTCCATTGGCGAAGCTATCGTTCCCTTCTGAGAATTGGGTCAATTCACCCATTCGACATCGGTTAACTCACGCTGGTTGGCGTGGACGTGCTGCGCCCACTCTTTTTTTTGGTTCAAAAACGTTGCTGGCGATAGTTTTTCCGATGATTTTATTTATCTTCAACGGCGAGGAGTTATTTGCTGAAAATGTACAGACGGTATTAGCGCAAATGATAACGCTTGCGGGTATTGGATATCTTATCCCTAATGGCGCTCTGCACTATAAAGTGCGTCAACGCCAACGAACCATCCTTGAGAATTTTCCTGATGCGTTGGATTTAATGACGATTTGTGTTGAAGCGGGTTTAGGTTTGGATGCTTCTTTAAAAAAAGTGGCTGATGAAATCCACTTAAAAAGTAAAATTCTCGCTCAGGAATTGCAATGGATAACAATGGAGTTACGTGCTGGATTTTCGAAGGAACAAGCGTTGCGTAATTTTGCGATTCGAACGGGAGTTAATGACATCGAATTATTTGTGGCGATGTTGATTCAGTCCGATAGATTTGGAACAGCCATGAGTGAATCTCTCAAAATTCACTCTGAAAATCTTCGCGTTAAACGGCGGCAAAGAGCCGAAGAAGCAGCTGAGAAAATTTCATTGAAATTATTATTTCCATTAATTTTTCTTATTTTTCCAACTCTCATGCTCATACTGGCAGGGCCAGCCATGTTGCAGATCTATCGTCTGCTATTGCCTGCGATGGCGGGTTGATCGGTACATCGTCCTAATGAGTTATGGGTGTGGTTGAATCAACCCATACGATGTCGTTATCGATGGAGAAAAGTTTGCATGGCTCAGCGCTTTTTTTCTGACAACTGGCCAAAGCGCGATCAGAAGGATCATCACCCTCCGAGGCCCAGCTCCAGCTTCCAGACGCTGACAATGCGAAGGCGCGCGGAGATGATTTATTGAGATAGTCACGATAACCTGTGCGTCCGGCGTTTGATAAGTAGGGTACAGAAGCGATATTTTCTATTGATGAAAAATTAGTCGCTGCGGGTCTAGCCATTTCAGCGACTTCAACGACGGGTGAGGTGGGCATGCCTAACCTTTGCAAAAAGAGTTCAGTTTCTGGTAACCAGATAGAGACTCCATCGCGACTACCGGCCATGCCGTGCGCATCATTTTTAAATTTTCCAAAGGCAGACAATTGGGGAGTGGCACCCGCGGATTGGTAAGCATTCAGTAATTGCGTAGCCAATGCGTGATCAAAATAGCTATCGTTCTCGCCATAAAACCACAGGCTGGGTAGAGTGGTTTTGGTTGCGTAACTCGCGAAGGCCTTCACCAATGAATTTTTCCAGTCGCAGCTGCGACCATCTACGCGAAGCCCACCTGCAAAATTAAGTAAGGCACGCACCCCTGGAAATTGGCGCACCCCAAAAGCCATGGCAGCCAGTCCACCATACGATTGGCCGCCAATAATAATACGTTCACTATCAAACCAGTTTTGCTTAAGTAATGCGACGAGTGCCGCTTCTATATCATCAGCTTGCAGATGACCGTTGTCAGCCATATTGCAACCGTGATCGGTATAGGTGCCAGTTGATCGCGCGAATCCGCGGCGCATAGGTATGGCAACCGCATAGCCACGTTTGACAAACTCACGACTGATAGCCAGAAAGCGATCACGTTTTTGTTTATGGGGATCGCCAATATCTTTGCCGTGATTCATGAGCAAAAGAGGAAAGGGACCATTCCCCGGTGGTTTGAAGATGGTGGTCTCGAATTGAAATTCGTTACCGTGTTGAGTCACCGGCAGCATGATGACTTGTTCGTTGATAGTGGAATCCAACGCTTCTGCACAAGCTATCTCAGTGCTTACTAAGATATACAGAAGGCTTAGCCCCGTGATTCGCGCAAGGTAGGCGAAACGTTTGAAGAAGTGGAAGGTCATGACATTTTAGCGTAGGGCAATAATGCCCATTCTAAAGATGACCTTCTCTTACTTCAATTCAATAAAAGCTAATTTACGCTATCAAATCGGCGATTTGATTTTTTGTCATGATGATTTTTCGACTACGAATTCGCTTCCAGGCTAGTCGCGCGCAGACGCGATGCGAGTAATTTCCCTTTGCGAGCGCGTTTGCCAAAATGATGCGCCAGATCTTTTCCAGTCAAGACCACTTCTTGTGGCTTGCCGCTGCGCTGTGCCGACCCTAAAATGCGCACGCCTTTTTGACTGATAGGCT
>JBIIQR010000106.1:0-5611 GCA_044341985.1 Burkholderiaceae bacterium | reverse complement strand
TCGCCAACAGCGGGAAGACCCAGCCTACCCACGAACCAAATTCGCTCTTAATTAAATGGCCGTTGGCATCTTTAGCCGATAGCAGCGGCGGTGCAAGATGGTATTTAACGCTGTAGTTACCTTCGAACATAGACGCAATACGCTGCTTGAAAGCTGGATCGCTATGCAGACGGGCGACTTCGTATTCATCTTTATAGGCCATCAATTTAAACAAGTAGCGCGCCACGGCTTCGGTTAGTTTGTATGGGCCTTGTGGCGATAGCTTAGCTTCAGCCGCGCGCACTTGCTCTACAAAATCTTGATAGCTGGTGGCATAGGCTTTATTTTGATAGCTCGTTAAAAAGCTGATGCGGCGCTTGATGAGATCATCCAAGCTAGGTGCGCGCTTGAATTCAATCACCTGCGCAGGCGCGAGTACTTTTAAATCTTTTTGAAGCGCATCGATATCATGCGCGGCCAGTCGACCCCACGCAAATGATTGCTGATTAAAATCGACGGACACACCATTCAACTCAATCGCTTTTAAGAGCGCTGCTTCCGACAGAGGCACCCAGCCGCGTTGCCAAGCGTACCCCAACATAAACATATTGGTGGCAATTGAATCACCCATCAAGGTCGTCGCAATGTTACCGGCATCAACCGCCGCTACCGCCTCGTCGCCACAGGCTTTGCGAATGCTATCAGCGGCATCAGCATCGGGATATTTCCAATCGGGGTTTTTAACAAACGCGGCGGTCGGAGCGAGTGTTGAATTAATCACTGCATGCGTTCTGCCCTGACCCATGCGTGCAATCGCATCTTTGCTCGCTGCCACGATCACATCGCATCCCACGACCAAATCAGCAGCGCCAGTGCCTACACGCGTGGAATGAATTTGATCATCACGATCAGCTAAACGAACATGCGACATCACTGGTCCACCCTTTTGCGCCAGGCCGCTCATGTCGAGTACGCTGCAGGCCTTACCCGCTACGTGCGCTGCCATCGCAAGAATCTGGCCTACGGTTACCACGCCGGTGCCACCGATACCTGTTACCAATACGCCGTAGGCTTGATCTAATGTACGCATTACTGGTGCTGGTAATGCGGCAGCACGTGTTAATGCTGATTCTGTTGCGCCACCCAGATTTTTAACCGCGGCTTTCTTTGGTTTTTTCAGTTGACCGCCTTCGACAGTGACAAAGCTCGGACAAAATCCCGTCACGCACGAAAAATCTTTATTGCAACTCGACTGATTGATTTGACGCTTGCGACCAAACTCCGTCTCCTTAGGCTCAACAGAGAGACAATTCGATTTCACGCTGCAATCACCACAACCTTCACACACCGCTTCATTAATAACAGCGCGTTTTGCTGGATCAGGGAACTCATTACGCTTGCGACGACGACGTTTCTCGGAAGCGCAGGTTTGATCATAAATAATCGCCGATACGCCTTTTACTTCGCGCAGCTCACGCTGAACCGCATCGAGTTCACTGCGATGACGTACGGTGGTACCGGGCGCCCAATCGGTATTCGACGGATATTTATCCGGCTCGTCAGTGACAACCACAATCGGACGAACACCTTCTGCTGCGACTTGGCGTGAAATAGTTGGCGGGTCCAACGGACCATCATGCGTTTGACCACCCGTCATTGCAACTGCATCGTTAAATAAAATTTTGTAGGTCATGTTGACCTTGGATGCCGCAGCGGCGCGAATAGCCAGTAAGCCTGAGTGATAGTAAGTACCATCACCGATATTAGCGAACACATGCTCTTCGGTCGTGAATGGCGCATGACCAATCCACGTCGTGCCTTCAGCACCCATGTGAGTAAAGGTTGACGTCGAACGATCCATCCACAGTGCCATGTAGTGGCAGCCAATGCCTGCCAGTGCGCGACTACCTTCTGGCACACGGGTTGAAGTGTTGTGTGGACAACCGGAACAAAAATACGGCGTGCGATCTTTTTGTGCGTCGGGCTTCACGCTCACTTTTAACACCGCTTCACGCGACTCTAAATACGCGATACGCTCACGTACACGCTGCTCAATCGGATGGCCTGCAAAATAGTTTGAAATTCGCGCTGCGATTGCGCGCGCAATTTGCGTAGGATTTAATTCATAGGTACCCGGTAACAACCACTCACCATGACCACTGCGACGGGTATTACTCCATTCACCTGTGTCATCGAATTTACCGACCACGCGTGGACGAACATCGTTACGCCAGTTATACAGTTCTTCTTTGAGTTGATATTCCAGCAGCTGACGTTTTTCTTCGACGACTAAAATTTCTTCAAGTCCTGTCGCAAATTGACGTGCACCTTCAGCCTCAAGTGGCCACGTCATACCTACTTTGTAGAGTCGCAATCCGATATCGCGTGCGACGTTTTCATCAATACCTAGATCTTCCAGTGCCTGACGGGTATCAAGATAGGATTTACCTGCAGTCATAATGCCAAAGCGTGCATTGGGGCTATCCCAGATCACACGATTCAGTTTATTCGCACGCGCATACGCTAATGCTGCATACCACTTGTAATTTACTAGCCGCTCTTCTTGTTCGAGAATGCCATCGGGCCAGCGAATATTTAGTCCGCTAGGTGGCATATCGAAATCGTCGGGCATCACAATCTGCACACGATTCGGATCGATATCAACGGTCGCACCCGACTCAACTACATCCGTGACGCATTTCATACCCACCCACAAACCGGTGTAACGGCTCATGGCCCATCCATGCAAACCGTAATCTAAATATTCTTGTACTGAGGAAGGAAATAAAACAGGAATGCCACACGCTTTCAGAATGTGTTCGCTCTGATGCGCATTCGTCGATGACTTAGCAGCGTGATCATCACCTGCCAGCGCAAGTACGCCACCGTGAGGCGCCGTTCCGGCACCGACCGCATGCTTGAATACATCGCCGGAACGATCAACACCCGGGCCTTTGCCGTACCAGATAGAAAACACACCATCGTATTTAGCACCTGGGAATAAATTAACTTGCTGAGTGCCCCAGATCGATGTGGCGGCCAAATCTTCATTCACGCCTGGTTGAAAACGCACGTGGTGCGCATCAAGATATTTTTTGGCCTTGACCGCTGTTTGATCGACCGACCCCAAAGGTGAGCCGCGATAACCGGTGATGAAGCCTGCTGTATTTAGCCCAGCGGCGAGATCGCGCTGACGCTGCATCATCGGCAGACGAATGATGGCCTGAGTGCCGGTCAGAAAAACACGCCCGCGATCGAGCGTGTATTTATCGTCAAGGGAAATAGCGTCCGGCTGCAGTGCCTGCTGCCTGTCCAATGGTGCATTCATAAAGCCCCCAATAATTTTTCTGTCCGTCTGGATTCGATTTGCATCGCCGACTTAGCCGCCAATATAGGTCGTTTGCCTAGGTAAGAGCCAAAGTATAGGCAGACCCTCAGGTATCGTAAAATCACAAATACGCAAGCATCGTATCCGAAAAACACATACCTTATCTAGACCATGGCCATCAATAACGTCACCCTGCGCCAACTGCGGTATTTCGTCTCAGCAGCCCGCAATGGCCAGTTTTCCATGGCCGCCACCAGCGAGAGCGTCTCGCAGTCAGCCATCACCAACGCTGTGCTGGCGCTGGAAAAAGAACTGGGCGTCAGGCTATTTGAGCGACTTGCTCAAGGTGTATCGCTCACCGCTGACGGGCAGGATTTCTTTCACCACGCCTGCCACATTTTGGATTCGGTACGCGATGCCACCCACAAGCCGCGTTATCGCACGAATGCCTTGCGCGGCAAAGTAAGTGTCGCGGCGTCTTACACCGTGTTGGGATATTTTCTGCCCGATTTGCTGGCGCGCTTTCGCGCTAGCTATCCCGAAGTCGACATTGATCTGCGCGACATGGATAGAACTGAAATTGAACGTGCGGTGCTAGATAAAGAAGTTGATCTCGGCGTGGCGATTCTTTCCAACATTAATAAGCTAGAACGATTCGCGCACGCAGTACTTGTACGTTCACGGCGGCAACTATGGGTCGCCCCCGGCCACGCTCTAGCTAAAATCGCTTCCCCTTCACTCAAGGACATTGCGCAGCATCCCTACATCATGGTGACTACCGACGAAGCCGAATTATCAACATTAGGTTATTGGAAATCACGTCGCATCAAACCGAATATTGTGTTTCGCACCACGTCGATCGAAGCTGTGCGCGGGCTAGTGGCACATGGCTTTGGTGTCACTGTGTTGTCTGACATGGTGTTTCGCCCCTGGTCACTCGAAGGCAAACGGATTGAGGCGCGTCCCATTCTTGATCTTGTGCCACCCATGGAAGTGGGTGCGTTATGGAATCCAGAAAAAGAAATCAGCACACCGGCAGAAGCATTTCAGCAATTTTTACTCCATGCCTATGGTTACTAATTAAATTTCTTTCCTTTCATCGAGCTGACAGGGTCTGACAGATCTGTAACAAGGGGTAAAACCCCGGCGGTATGCAGGTCGCGTGAATCACCATAGCGACTCCAACTACTCAACGAGGTCATCATGAAACACGTCGCCCTTATATCAATGCTGCTTACCGGACTTGCAGTAAGTAGCGTCGCACTAGCTGACCATCACGACAGTGGTGATATGCACAACGACAAGATGCCTCCCGCCTTTTCAAAATTTGACAAAAATGGTGACGGTCGTATTAGCCGTGATGAAGCGCGCGAAGGAAGTGATCGCATGTTCAATGACATTGATACTAATAAAGATGGCTTTATTTCAAAAGAAGAAATGCAAGCCCACCATAAAATCATGCATGACGAATTTCGCGAAGGCATGCGCGAAAAAATGCGTGATCATTGGAAAAGTGCTGACAAAGATGGTGATGGCTCACTCAGTCGCACAGAAGTTGAAGCAGCGCACATGAAACGTCTATCACGAGACTTTGACAAGCTAGACACTAACAAGGACGGCAAACTGAGCGCGGATGAAATGAAAATGACTGTGCGCCCAGGCACCAAATAAATACTCCATCACCTTAGCTTAATTTGAATTTAACAGGAATGGAAATACAGATTTTTTACTCCGTGGCGGTCTAACGACCATGTCTCCACGCCTAACTCTGTAGGCGTGTTTACGGATCCGATCAACCCATCGGATCCGTTTTTTTATCGACGATCTAATTCAATTTGTACTGCATCCACACGCGCGGCATGGACTGCAGCGGCAATATGTTGCGCAGGATTTTGAGGATGGTCTATCGCAACCGCCGCCGCGATTTCACCTGCGTTGATCGCTTTTGCAGACGCGAGCGAGGCTAGCAGTATTTCTATTGAAGGTAATTTATTTTTATTGCTGATTTGATCAATGAGCTCATGCAACTTTAACAAATCCGTAAAACGATCGGATTTACGAAACGCATCACACCGCTCAAGTAGCTTGACGATAGCATCTGCCGACATCTCAGCGGCACTATGAACAGCAGCGCGCTCACGCGCAGCCAATACGGCAAGCTCTTTCACTTCATTCGGCAGCTTTAAGCGCTGACACAAGTCGATCGCCAGCTGCTCATCCGCTAAGTGATAGGTAATGACTGAAAAACGAATGGGGAGTGAAGCTTCTAAATGAGCGGAACTATCTAATTCGGTCATTATTTTT
>JBIIQR010000121.1:0-5235 GCA_044341985.1 Burkholderiaceae bacterium | reverse complement strand
TTGGCTGCGCCATTAATGATGCCAGCGCAGGCTTTTACGGGCCTTACCAACGCGATTTTCCGTGCGCCTCTATAATCCGTTCCGTAATGATAGCTTCCAACAGGGAATTACACCGAATTCATGGCTGAACCCTTATCTTCATGGCTGGATTTTCTGAGCAAACAGGGGGTGCCCGTCGGTGCAGCCTCGGCCTCAGAATCAGCCGCTATAATGCCTCCTAATTTCTTAGAACATGGATTTATCAGCCCCTTGATCGACCAAGGGATCCTGTCTGTATCCGGTCAAGACGCGATAAATTTTCTTCAAAATCAGCTAACTAACGATCTCGCCAGTCTAGATCAACACCACGCTCAGCTCTCCGGCTACTGCGCCGCGAATGGTCGCTTATTGGCAACGGTGCTGTTATGGAAATCTGGAGAGAGCATCTTGATGCTACTTCCGCATAGTTTGCTGGCAGCTTTTCAAAAGCGGCTGCAAATGTTTGTACTGCGCGCCAAGGTTCAGCTGGAAGATGTCAGCTCTTCAATGGCCGTTATTGGTTTGGGTGTCACTCAGCAGCATCCACTCGAACTGTCTGGAGTCCCCAAACACGCATTCGACTTATCAGGGTCATTGGATGGCCAACTGATTCGTATGCCTGATTCGGTTGGGTTGACGCGATACCTCTGGGTAGGTCCTCAAGAACATGCACCAGCGCTATGGGCTAAGGTATCGCCCCAATTAACGGTCGCCTCCCCTACAGCATGGCATTGGACCCAGATTCAAGCGGGTTTGCCACAAATTCTTGAGCCTACGCGCGAAAAATTCGTTCCTCAGATGGTGAATTTCGAATTGATTGGCGGTGTTAATTTCCGCAAAGGTTGTTACCCCGGCCAAGAAATCGTCGCCCGCAGCCAGTATCTCGGCAAGCTAAAAAGACGCATGCAATTAGCCACGACAAATGCCACCATGGCCTTGCCGGGAACGGAGGTTTTTTCTGATGCAGATCCAGGACAACCGTGCGGCATGGTGGTTAACGCCGAACTTGGCCCCGATGGACGTTTAGCCTGCTTAGTTGAAATCAAGCTGGAACTTTTAGGCTCGAACATCCATCTTCAGAATTTAGAGGGGCCGCGCTTGGAGTTCGGACCATTACCATATTCGCTGGAAGCTTCATCCTGAGATGGATTTGTATGTCTACTATCGCGTGCAAGATCACCATAGCGCTGAGCTGCAAGCGATGCTCATGAAAATGCAAGAAAAGTTAAGTAATCTTCATGGGATGAATTTTTCACTTAAGCGTCGCGTTGAAAAAAATGTGGATTACCAAACCTGGATGGAAATTTATTTTTCTGTATCAGATGAATTTGCAGATGTATTGGCTCAAGCCGTAACTAACGCCGGTTTACTGCGTTTGATTGATGGTGAGCGTCACAACGAGATTTTTGTGGATATGCCACCATGTGCCTAATTGTTTTCGCATGGAAGTTACTGCCATCTTGCCCACTCATCATGGCAGCGAATCGGGACGAATTTTTCAATCGCCCTGCCAAAGCAGCTGACTGGTGGGATGACTGCCCAGACGTGTATGCCGGACGCGATTTACAAGAAGGCGGTACGTGGTTAGGTATTAATCGACAGGGCCGTTTCGCTGCGCTAACGAATATACGTAATGGACAGCCGCGTCGTGCTGACTTGCGGTCGCGAGGTGAGTTAGTCGCTGGCTATCTTGACTCGGAACAGAGCGCCGAGGATTATCTAGCGAAGGTGGAGCGTACAGCCGATCACTACAATGGATTCAATCTACTCATCGGCGATGGTGAGCACGCGTTTTGGTTTTCGAATGAGAATGACTCCGCCCCATTACTTCTACAGCCAGGTATTTATGGTTTGTCGAATGGCAGCTTAGACACGCCATGGCCCAAGGTAGTGCGCGCTAAGGCGCAATTTTCTAGTTTGCTATGCCAAAGTGCGCCTGATGAGGCATACTTCGACATGCTGTCTGATACTACGCATGCAGCCGACTGTCGACTGCCAGATACAGGCGTTAGTTTGGAGTGGGAACGGCTGTTATCACCTATTTGCATCGAGTCTCCCGACTACGGAACACGTGCTTCAACGCTTTTAAAAGTACACGGTGCTGGCAACGCTGAGTTAAAAGAGCGAGTGATACGCTAAAGCCTTTTTGCGAGAGGTTAATCCAGCGTGAGACGCATCAGCCGATGCGGCATGTCGGCCTCTAAAAATTCATCGCCTTCAGCAATAAATCCCTGTTTTTCATAAAAAGCTAAGGCATGCGTTTGTGCATGCAGCAGCAAATCTTTGTGGCCTTCTGCGCGCGCTTGAAGCAATAGCGCTTGCAAGACTTCTCTACCTAAGCCGCAACCGCGTAAGGGTTTAATAACAGCCATGCGGCCTATATGACCATCGGGTAGTAAGCGCCCCGTGGCTACCGGCTGACCTTCTTCGTCATAGGCAATTGCATGAGTGCTGACTTCATCGCCCTCATCCCATTCCAATTCAATCGGTACGTTTTGTTCAATCACGAAAACTTCGATACGCACACGTTGCGCATCTTCACGTACACTTTCCCAGTCGCCCGTAATAATTCTAAAACTCATAGCTTGACTGGACAGCCTTTTTCATAGGCTATCAATACATCGCGCCAACTCTGGGGCACGGGTTCACTTTTCCGTATGCGGCTATCGGCATGTACGTACATCATTTCGCCTGAGATGAGTAATTCATCCCCTTTGTAAATTTCTAACACAAAGCGCATCGAGCTTCTTCCCAACTCCGAACAGCGAACACCAATATCTAATACATCATCAAACCGTGCAGGTGCGTGATATTCGATAGTGGCTTTGCGCGCAAATAATTCCAAACCTGTTTGCGCCTGAGCGATCACGTCAGGCAAAGCCAGTTCGCGCCAATATTCAGTGAATGCGACGTCAAAATAATTTAAATAATTACCATTAAAGACAATGGCCTGCATATCCACTTCAGACCATCGCACGCGTAGCGCATGAAAAAAAGAAAAGTCGTGTCTCGCCATAAAAAATAATTAATTATTCAGTAATAAAGCGTGCAATTAGTTGATTCACCAACGCCGGATTTTCATGCACGATCCAATGCGTATTTTCAGGTAATCGTTCAATGACTAAATCATCAACCAGTGATGGTAAGTCATCTAATAAAATCGGAAGTAGCGCTTTGTCTTGCATGCCCCAGATAACACGCACAGGTACCTTGCAATGAAAATTTTTCGGATCAAGAGTGAGTTTTCCTGCACCCAAATCATCACCGTTCGGTGGGTAAAGCGGCGTCGCCCGATAATAGTTCACACCACCCGTTAGACCGCGTGCCCAATTAGCGTGATAGCGCGCACGTGTGGGTTCATCAAACCAATGATCTGAGGGTCGGCCCATACCCAACATCAGTTGTTCCATCACACGAAAATTATCTTTAGCGAGCGCTTCTTCAGAGCCTGTCGCACGTAACCAATTCATGTATGCGCTTGCCTCTTGCTGCGGCTTGTCGTTCGCAAGCGCCATTGCAAACGGATAGGGATGAGTTGAATTAATGATGATTAAACGCTGCACCAAATGCGGCTGGCCGATAGCGACATTCCACGCCGATGCCCCACCCCAATCATGCGCAACCAGTATGCAACTCTCATAACCCAAGTGAGCAATTAACTGCTCAACATCTTGCGTAAGCAATTTGGGACGGTAAGCAGATACATCACTCGGTTGATCGGAGAGATTAAATCCGCGCAGATCAGGCGCGACAGCATAATGCGTGGCGCCAAATACCTGTAATTGCTCATGCCATGCGTACCAAAATTCTGGGAAGCCATGCAAAAAAAGCATAAGCGGCTTACCGCGTTCACCCGCACTGGCATAGTGAAGTCGAATGCCGTTAGGTAGTGTCGCGAACTGTCCTTCTTGTATGCTCGCTCTCACGATTAGTGCCCCTTCAGACCCGCTTGAAGTTTTTCACGCACATGCGGTGCGGCTTCATACGGGTCACTAGGATTGCGGCCAGTGACAATATCTTCCATGCGGCGCTGTACATTGCCCAAGGCGCCTGGGTGCGAATAAATATAAAACGTGTTGTCACGAATCGCATCAAAGGTGCGTTGAGCCACATCGGCTGCACTTACCTTTCCAGAGGAAACCGCTTTTTCAAGTACCGCTTGTGATACTTGCTGACTGATCGTTGGACCCTCACCCGATTTCAAATCATCTGGCCGATTTTTGTGTGACTGGCTAATACCTGTCTGTACGAAATAAGGACACAGTACCGATGCGCCTATAGGTGCTTCGACTAGCGATAGATCGTGATACAGACTTTCTGAAATCGATACAACAGCATGTTTGGATACGTTATAAATACCCATCGTTGGTGGGTTCAACAAGCCCGCCATGGAAGCCGTGTTCACGATATGCCCTTCGTAATCAGGGTCACTCTTTGCGCATTCGAGCATTAATGGTGTGAATACCCGAACACCATTGATCACACCCCAGACATTGACCCCGAGTACCCACTCCCAATCCGCGCGTGAGTTTTCCCAAACAAGTCCGCCCGCACCCACGCCTGCGTTGTTAAACACTAAATGCACCGCACCGAAGCGCTTCATCGCTGCATCTGCCAGCGCTTCAACTTGTTCGCCTTTGCTGACATCACAGAGTTGAAAGATGACTTCAGCGCCCGCTGCTTCTACTTCTTTTGCTGTATTGACTAACGCCTCTTTTTGTACATCAGCCAGCACTAATTTCATGCCTAAGCTAGCGCCTAAAAATGCAAACTCGCGACCAAAGCCACTGGCCGCACCCGTGATAACGGCGACACGCTTACTAAAATTTTTCATCGTAGTCTTCTAATAATTTAGATTAATTTGACTAATTGTTTGCCGAAATTTTTTCCACGCAAAAGTCCGATAAAGGCTTCAGGCGCACTCGCTAAACCTTGTGAAATGGTTTCACGGAATTTTAGCTTTCCACTTGCGACTAAGCCACCGATTTCGCCTAATCCTTCGGGCCATAACTCCATATGCTCAGATACGATGAAGCCTTGTAGCATTAAACGCATCGACAAAATGACGCGCATATTATGAATAGGCATGGGTTGACCGTCATATCCCGAAATCAAGCCGCACAGCGCGATACGACCATACGGATTCATACGAGCCAGTACCGAATCCATCACCACACCACCGACATTTTCAAACAAGCCATCAATGCCATCCGGAGC
>JBIIQR010000104.1:0-5639 GCA_044341985.1 Burkholderiaceae bacterium | reverse complement strand
GGCTCAGGCCAGGCACAGACAGCGGCACTGCTGTTAAGTAAAGGTGCTGATGCATCATTGCTCGATGACCGCGGTAAAAGCGCGTTTCAAATGGCCGATGAAGCGGGTCATCTAGAGGTAAAAAAATTGCTAGAGCAGCGAGCAAAATAATCCCGCCAAAAATAAAAAAACCTGTGCAAGCACAGGCTTTTTTTTACCAAAAAATTTGCTAGGACAGTTTTTGTGAAAACAAAATTATCCTAGTAATTAGGTATCAGCGTTTTTTCAGTTCCACTTCAAATTGTGCAAACCACGCTGAGACTTTATCGATATCCGCATTGGTGAGTGGTTTGGCAATCACACTCATTTGTTCATGCTGACGTTGACCATCGCGGAAATGCCGTAACTGGTTGACTAAATAAATTTCAGACTGCCCTGCTAACGAAGGTGTGCCGGGCATTTTAGAGAGGCCATTTTCACCGTGGCACATGGTGCAGCTTTGTGCGATGTCGGCGCCGGTTTTTTCTGCGGAGAGCGCGCTGTTGGTGAAAGCGGAAAACACGATTGCTGCTGAAAATAAAATAACAGATTTCATGATGTAAATCGAAAAGTTGTTTTTGCGAGGGCCAAACTATACCCTCAATTAAAAACGCCTGCCACGAGATACCGGGGCAGGCGTTTTGCGTAAAACACCGAGCTTTTGCTCGGTGAGATTACGACAGGCGATTAGTTACCGGTGTAGCTGATGCGATAGAGCGCGCCAGCGTAGTCATCGGATACCAGAATCGAACCATCAGGCAGGTTAGCTACGTCAACTGGGCGGCCGATAGCGCGCTTAGTTGCTGCGTCGATGAAGCCTTCTGCGAACACTTCTGCTTTGCCAGCTGTGCCATCCGCGTTCACTGGAACGTAGTTGACCAGGTAGCCGCTAGGAACTGTTCGGTTCCATGAGCCGTGCGAAGCAACGAAGATGCCGCCCTGATATTTCTTAGGGAACGATTTGCCAGTGTAGAAAGACATACCGAGCTGAGCTTGGTGAGCTGGGAATTCAACTTGTGGGAACGTTGATTTTGGCTCTTTCATGTCTTTCAGTTCAGCAGCAGCAGGTGAACCTGCAACTTTGTAGTGGCCGTTCCAGTATGGGAAACCGAAATGCTCACCAGCTTTGGTGATGCGGTTCAGTTCGCCTGGAGGAACGTCATCACCCAAACCGTCGACTTGGTTATCTGTTGTCCAGATAGTTTTGTCTTTTGGATTGATGTCGATACCAGCTGGGTTACGCATACCCATTGCATACACTTCACGACCCGAACCATCAAATGGGTTCAAGCGAACAACACCGCCGATACCGACTTTGTTGTACAGATCGATCTTGTCTTTAGGTTGAACGTTGTATGGCTGGCCCAGAGTAACGTAGAGCTTGCCATCATCAGCTACACGGCAAACGCGGCCAGTGTGGTTGTATGACTGCTCTTCAACTGGAATCAGGCCGCCTTCTTTAACTGCAGTAATTACTGCAACGTCCGGACCTTCGTAGAAGTATTCAGCAGCTGGGAAGTTCAGAACGCGGTTCGATTCAACCACAACCAAGAAACCGTCCTTAGTCCAGCAAACGCCGTTAGGATTTTTGAATTTGATCGAAGGAGCGAAAGGCTTAACTTCGTCAGCAGTCATGTCACCGTTACGGTCAGTAACTGCCCATACGGTGGTTTTGCGTGTACCAACGAACAGCATGTTCGTTGAAGGAGCAACTGCCATGTAACGTGCATCAGGAACGACTGCGTACAGTTCGATCTTGAAGCCTTCAGGCAACTTGATTTTCTTCAGGTTAGCTTTGAGCTGTTCAACGTTCGCACCGGTCTGAGGAACGGTAGGAATGTCGATAGCTGTGTTGGTGTTTTTCATTGCCGAGATCTTGTCCAGATTCTCGTCGGCAAAGCTTGGTGCGGCAAATGCTGCAACCAAGGCGGAAGCCAGGATGCTCTTAACTAATGCAGTGGATTTGGCCAATGTAATCTCCGATTGGTTTTTATTGACTGAACAGTACAACTAAATGAACCCAAGCAAAAAGTTTCATTAATCTTTTAGCATGCCAATTAATGAAACCAATGCCATATTGCAAGTGGGGACCTGAATATAGGCCCCTGGTCTATGGGGATACAAGTGAATTTTTTTCATCTTTCCATTTTTTTTCGAGGACAGGTTCTCCCCCGGTAGATAACTTCCACACACTCATCAAAAAACCTCTACAGAACAGAATAAATAATGTTTTCGATTTCATGTACGGTTTTAAAATTCACAACGATTCAACCCACGGTAGCGCGGGTTCAAAAAAATTATCGAATCACTACGCCCCAAGGAGTATCACCCACCGGAATCTCGCCGATTGTTTTTAACTCAATGGCATCGATTACAGAGACTGAGTTAGATCGACCATTGGCCACATACAGTTTTTTCCCATCCGGTGTGATCGCCATATTCCAAGGGCGTTTACCCACGGGTATGGTGGCGATGATTTCATTCGTTGTCGTGTCGATTACAGACACGGTGCCGTCCTTGCCATTTGTCACAAACACCCGACTGCCATCCGGCGATGCGGTCACCCCATTGCAAAAGGTACCTGCCTGAATTTGCTTAATAACCTTGCGTTTAGCAACGTCAATCACATAGACCGTATTGACTAACTCGGAAGCAACGTAGGCCACCTTGCTATCTGGACGAAAAGCGATACCACGCGGGCGATTACCCACTTTGACAGAGGCAACCTGCTTGCGTTTAGCGATATCGATAATGTCAACACTGTCCGCTTCTTCGGCCGACACGAACATCCACTTACCATCGGGGCTAAACACAGCATGCTCAGGATTTTGTCCGCGTGTCTTGATTGCAAATTCTTTGCGGCCAGTCGCGGTATTAACAAAGTTAACCGAATTACTAATCTCCGATGCCGCCGCGACCCACTTGCCATCAGGTGATATCGATACGCCTTCAGGCGATTCGCCCAATTCAACAGCGCCTGATGTGATGCGTTGATCCAGATCGACTTTTACTAAAACGTTATTGGGTTGATCGCTTACATATAACGTCTTGCCGTCTTTGGAGGCGGCCAAGCCTCGGGGCTTGGTTCCCGCTTTGATTTCAGCGACGACGCTGTCATTCTCCGTATCGATTACAGAAATAGTGCCGGATTTTTCATTGGGCACATAGGCAAACGGTGCGGCTATCGAAGTAGCGCAAAGACAAGCGGCGGCAAACATCGCTGAGAAGCGAAGAATCCGCATAGGGAGTATGGTCTTAATAGTCATGTGAATGTGTTGGTTAGTTCATGGGCGACGTCTCAGGAGCGACCATTTGCGCCATCGCCTATGTAAGTGTATTTTGGCGTGGAGTTGTTAATCGCACGAAAAGCATACAGCAAGCTCGACGAAGCGGACATTTTCCTGTCACCCAATCGAAAAGAAAATTTCGGGTACGATCACAGTTAAGTTAATTAGATAAGCGCAAAAGTGGGTCGGCGGATCAGGATCTATCGACCCTTGTTACTTTTTACTGAAAGATTTTAATGTCCGAAAATTTCGACGAGCATGACTGGAGACGCTTTCTTAAAAGTTTGGGAGAAGATCCTGATCGGCCAGGTTTAATCGAAACGCCGGCTAGAGTTGCGAAGGCATGGAAGCATTGGACGTCGGGTTACGGTCAAAAACCGGCCGATGTTTTAAAAGCGTTTGAAGATGGCGCCGAGGAGTACAACGAATTAATTGTGGTTCGTAATATTCCTGTGTACAGCCATTGCGAACATCATCTTGCGCCGTTCTTTGGCAAGGCTACTGTTGGCTATATGCCCGATGGGAAGATCGTCGGATTATCTAAACTGACCCGCTTAGTCGAATGTTTCGCAAAACGATTGCAAGTGCAAGAGCGACTCACTATTCAAGTCGCGAATGCGTTAATGGAAAGTTTGCAACCTAAAGCTGTTGGTGTCGTGATTCGTTGTCGCCATCTCTGTATGGAAAGTCGCGGTATTAAAACCGCTGGTGAAGAAACGGTAACTTCCGCAATGCTAGGTGAGTTACAGCCTAATCTTGCAATGCGTACGGAATTTCTTCATCTTGCACGTGAGGATTTGGGCCATTGGTAGAGTGAGCGAGATGCTGGTTGGTCTTGATTCATATGGCGGGCCGGCGATAACTTTTTCTCTCAGCAGTCCATGCACCCGCATTCAGCGACCTCGAACTAGAGCATGGACTAATTTGGTTGCTGATGGATGCCCCAAAAATTTACTTTGTCACTTAATTCTAAGAGATAAGTTGCTCGCTTACCGCCCCGATTAAATAATTGCATTAATTTCCCCAATTGCAGGAACTTTTCAAGCCGATTTGTAACCGATGGCAGCTTGTAAATTTCTATGGGGAGCAACGTAATGCAAATTCACTTTCATATCCGTGTTCTAGTAATTTCTGCCATTGTCAGTGGTGCTGTCATCGCACATGCAGCAGATAGTGGACAGAACGCTAGTGGTGCCAGTACACATGCAAGTCAAGCAGTAACCATGGGCATTGCCGCGTCAGGTCAAGCGGTATTGGGAGTGGCGGCCGTACCATTACTTTCTGTTGGTGCAGTGGGTACATCACTCGGTGCTGCAAGCACAGCTGCTGGCAGAGGATCGGCGGCAGTAAATTCGGGTTTGTCGACCCATGATCCGTTACCAGTAACGGATCAAACAATCACAGTTACCTCCCCTGCAGAAGCGCTTAAGCCGCGAGCTGCAACGGCTCCTCGTTAAAAGCCTCCTTTGTACTCTTTAGATCAAGGTATCCCATGAAGCCCTTTTTCGCGCGACTTGCATTATCTCTACTGTTGTTACAAGGGTGTTTTATAAGCCAGGCTGCCAGTTTCAGTGGAAGTAGCGCTAACGCGGAAGCACATTTTTCTGCAGAACAAATCATTCAATTCGCAAAGAAGGTAGAGCGAGCACTTGCCGTTGAAGGGGCTCATGTAGCGATAGTAGCGAGAATGGGGCGACCATTATCTGAAATGCCTGAAGGTATGCATTTCACGCACGTAGCTTTTGCCGTGTACTCCAACATCACCGTCGCTAATGGAACGAGTGTGCCTGGCTATGCTATTTACAATCTCTATCAGAAAGACGATAAGCCTAATGTCAGTGAATTAGTTCAGGATTTTCCCGTAGATTTTTTTGCAGGGGTTGCTCAACTTGAAGCGGGCATACTAATTCCCTCACGAGAATTGCAGCAGCGGCTGCTGGAGGTCATTGGCTCGCCGACCTATACGTCATTGCACGAGCCGCGATATTCCTTAATTGCAAACCCTTATACGCTGGGGCGACAGAATTGCACGGAATTTGTGCTGGATATTGTGAACGCTGCGATCTATCAAACTAACGACATCAAGATTATTAAAGCAAACACTAAGGCCTATTTCAAGGCTCAGCCTGTAAATGTGAATCCGATTAAATTGATGCTTGGTTCGATGTTTTCTTCAGAAGTGACAACCGCCGACCAGAAAGGAAAGGCAGTAACTGCCACGTTCGAAAAAATATCTGACTATCTACAAACATACGACCAAGGCGCTAAAGCACTAACCCTGACACCATAACCAGATGTGGGATTTCAACGAAGAGTTTAATAGTTATACTGTCC
>JBIIQR010000002.1:0-19274 GCA_044341985.1 Burkholderiaceae bacterium | reverse complement strand
CAAAAGCTAGGCGCAAAACATGCGTTGGTTGTTTGGGCGCGCGACAATATGGATGAAGTATCCTTAGGTGCTGCAACGATGGTGGGCGAATTAGTCAATGGCGAGATTCGTGAATACGAGATTCATCCGGAAGATTTTGGCCTGCAAATGACATCCAGTCGTAATCTTCGTGTTGATAGCAGCGCAGAATCTGTCGCGAAAATTTATGAAGCACTCGATAACAAAGCCGGTGCGGCACGCGACATCGTCATTCTTAACTCAGGCACAGCCCTCTACGCATCTGGCGTGGTCGACAGTATCGCTAAAGGCGTAACTAAAGCCACAGAGACCATTGCCTCTGGAGCTGCGCGTGCCAAGCTTGAAGAGTTTGCTAAATTCACTCGACAATTTGCCGCTTAATTTTGAGATACCGCTATGTCTGACATATTAAAAAAAATACTTGACGTAAAAGTCGACGAAGTCGCAGCAGCAAAAAAATATCAAGATCTCAAAAGCTTACGCAGAGACGTGGAGTCTAATCAGCAAGCTCGTGCCGACATCCGTGGATTTGAAGCTAATCTTCGCGCAAAAATTTCGAACGGAAAAGCAGGCGTCATCGCTGAAATTAAAAAAGCCTCACCCTCTAAAGGCGTGCTGCGCGAAAACTTTCAGCCAATTGAAATCGCACAAAGTTATGCGCAATATGGCGCCGCCTGTTTATCCGTACTAACCGATGTGAATTTTTTTCAAGGCGCGCCTGAGTATCTCAAGCAAGCACGTGCAGCCTGCAGTATTCCGGTACTGCGTAAAGATTTCATCATTGATCCATACCAGATCTACGAGGCCAGACATTGGGGTGCTGATTGTGTGTTGCTGATCGTGGCCGCTCTCGATCATGGTTTGATGACCGAACTCGAAGCCTGCGCGCATGAGCTAGGCATGGATGTCTTAGTTGAAGTGCATGACGCTGACGAGCTGACTAAAGCACTCGAACTCCGGACCCGCCTGCTAGGGATTAATAACCGCAACCTTCGCACATTCGAGACATCGTTAAATACGACTATTAATCTACTCGGCCGTATCGATCCACAAAAACTCGTCGTCACCGAGTCAGGCATTCTGAACAAAGACGATGTTAAAAAAATGCGCGATGCTGATGTACATGCATTTTTAGTAGGTGAAGCCTTTATGCGCTCACCTGATCCGGGCATGGAATTGTCCCGCTTATTTTTGGATTAATTTAATTCCGCGAGAAGCGTAGCGGATACAAACGTTCTATCCATTCACCGCCAATCGGTAACGGCTCATCGAGTATCTGAGTCACTAAAAACTCAGCGCACCATGGCGCGCAGGCCACGCCACGTGAACCATGCCCAATACTGACATAAAGACCCTCAGCAATTTTTCCCACTAAAGGCAAGCGATCTTGCGTTGTTGCGCGCCGTGAAACTCGACCACTGTGTAATTCGCTAGCGTCGCTCACAAAATCTGACAGCAATCGCTGGAGACGATGAAAATTTTCAAGATCATCTTCAGGTCGTGGATTAGTGTCGCCGTCGATTTGCATCGTCGCACCTATGGTATGCACACCATTAATCGCGGGTGTCACATAACCATCACGACAAATGATGGTTCGCAAAGGCTTATCATCCCGTTCGGCCAAAACAGATAATTGTCCACGCGTGCTATCAATACCGCCGACATTCGAACTCAGCTCTGCAAACGCCGTAGCAAGCACAACATAACGCGAAAAAATCTTTTCATCATTCGCCAACTCCACACACCATCCTTCAGGTGAGTTAGGGGATAACTGTTTGACCTCAGTAGCAGGCCTCAACTCAATCAGAGGATGGTCAATTAACGCAGCAATCAACGCAGTCGGGTCAACCCAACCCGCTTGCGGTAAAAAAAATCCCTCTGTGGCGACTGACTGTCCACACAACTTAGTCGCTTCACTAACGCTAACTTCATGCAGCCATTCATCTGGAACTGTTTGCGCATAAGCGGCCAATTTGTCATGACGACGCTGATCACGCAGCAACCTCACAGCACCACAAAAATCATGCGGTACTGATCCACCATGCGTAGTTAACCAACGCTGCAACCAGCCCACTCCTGCAGCAGAAAATTCGCTAATCACGTTACTAACGCCGCCCGGCTCTGGGCGCACGACCGCCACTGGATTACCCGATGCGCCTGAGGCGGGCTGTTCACGTTCGAGCAAAATTACCGAGATACCGCGAGTCGCAAGTTGTCGTGCAACACTGGCGCCCGCAATACCTGCGCCGATCACCACCACAGAATCAACTCGCGTAGATGAATCAACTAATTTTCCAGGCCATCGTGCCAGCAAACTTTCGCGCTTGCTGCCAAAACCAGCGCGCTTAGTCACGTCAAAACCCACTTCGTGAAATGCTCGCCTGACCGAACTCTCAACACACCAACTCGATGCTATCGCTCCCTCAGCAGCTAACCCAGAGAGACGTTGCATGGTTTGTAGGGACCACATAACTTCATTACGATCCGGCGCAAAACCGTCCAGATAAAAAGCATCAAAGCGCCCGTGAATAGACGACAGCACAGAGTCAACATCACCGAATACAAGTGTCAGCGTAGTTTGATCATCTAACGGCAACGAATGAAAACCAGGAATCAATGGAGGCCATTGCGCAATCAGTTGCTGGATCAACTCATCCATCATTGGCGCAAGTGAAGCAGGCGCAGACGCTAAGCTGTTCTCTAGCGCAGTACGCAAATCCTGACTAGTAAACGGGTGCTTTTCTATCGCCACGTAGTGCAATCGCGCCGCACCATTACTGGCTTTAATCGATGCCCACGTAGTGAGAAAATTTATACCTAGACCAAATCCAGTCTCAAGCAATCGAATACAACGGTCACTCTGCCAACGCGATGTTAATTCACATCCATCGACAAAAACTGATTGCGCCTGCCCCCATGCACCGCTTCGACTCGCATAAACGTCACCGAATAAAGGTGCGAGAAGCTCACCCTCACCACTTACCTGCCAGCGCGCAGGTTGTATGGATAGAGCAGTCGTGGCACTCATTTGGCTGGCCGACACTGACCTTCAAAAATCAGCAGCGATGTAGGTAATTCCAACGTGTCAGAAACGGATAAACTTACTGGATCAATCAACAGTTTGCGCATGGCTTGTTGCGGAGTTAAACCCATGCAGGCGATCTGCATCTCACTTCGCTCGCACTGAAGTCCGTCAATCTGATTCGCCTGCAAACGGTAACGACGCTTCTCCGCCGCTGGCACTGTTGATGGTGCGCCACGATGTATAAAGCTCGTTTTACCCGCACACTCAACAAAAAAATCTTGAGCCCATAGCAGGGTTGGTAAAAAGCAGAGTAATGCGATGAATAATTTCATTCGATTTGCTTACGCTGCTGTATTGAAGAAGCGCTCAATCCGATTTCGACAGCAAGTCGAAATGCTCAACCTTAGGTGGTGCCGCAAAAAATGGGCCGACAATACCGCGCCACTGAGTGAATAATTCTGAGCCGCGAAAATCGACGGTGTGATTTTCCAGCGTATCCCAAAAAACCATCAATACGTAGCGATCAGGGGATTCGATACCCTTGTTGATTTTGTAGCCACGAAAGCCCTTGGCTTTGCTAATGACGTTTTGTACGCCATTCAGGATAGCGCTATCGAATTCGGTTTGTTTACCAGGAAGGATTTGAATATCGGCGAGTTCGAGGATCATAATAAGTAAAAACTTTCTATTGAAGTCTGAATAAAAAGCCATTGTAAGCTGGCCTGTTGCATTATCTCACCCTGACCGACCCTACCGAACCGCAACCTATGCTTGTGACCCTGCTTGATTACGATAAAGAACAACGCTCTTCGCTCGAAGGGATCTTGAGCGGCGCTGGTTATCACTGCACGGGCTTCGCCAACAGCAAGTCACTGTTAGATAGCCTGGTCACGGCTGAGCCCGATCTGTTAATTGCTCACTTTCAATCCGACCAAGAAACCGTCACCGTTCTCACCTCAGTGAACAAGCTATGGCCTGAGGTGCCTGTATTGCTTATTACTGGCCGATCCCCGGAAAATCCCTTGGCCCAGTTGCTGGCCGAAAGCTCGGCAGATTTTCTTATCAAGCCCGTTCGCGCATCGGAGTTTCGGCTCAGGGTAAATATTCTGGCGACTCGTCATCGCCCCGAAGCCGTCAAAGACGACGTGCTGAAATTCGGTGGTTATGTTTTTAACAAGCGCCTGACTCAGGTGATGCTAAATGGGCAATCTATATCCCTCACCCAAAAAGAATTTGAGCTCGCCTTATTTTTTTTCTTAAACCTTGATCGCCCGCTGTCACGAGCTTTTATCCATGACGCGATCTGGTCGCAGGATGCTGAATTTTCCTCGCGAACGCTGGATACTCATGTGTCCAGAGTGCGGAATAAGCTGGGCCTCAAACCCGCCGCTGGCTATCGACTAGCGCCGGTTTACAGCTTTGGCTACCAATTGGAACTACTTAAAGACTAGTCAGATGGCAACCAGCGTCTATAATAGATTGTGTCAACTTTTTCTGACTATTCCAGCATGCACCTGCTAGCCGTCGGACTCAACCACACTACTGCCCCTGTCTCGCTGCGCGAGAAGGTGGCCTTCCCCGCTGACCAGCTCGGTCAGGCGGTGGCGTCGGCGTGTGCTTGGTTTGACAACGCGGGCAAACAACCGCAAACGCAAGAAGCGGCCATCCTCTCGACGTGTAACCGAACCGAGATCTACGGGGCTAGTGCGAATGACGGCAATATTGAAGCAGCGCTGGACTCCACCGCGCGTTTTGTCGCGGATTATCACAAGCTATCTTACTCAGAACTGCGCCCCTACCTTTATGCATTACCTCAGGATGAAGCCGTGCGACATGCTTTCCGCGTCGCCTCAGGCTTAGATTCTATGGTGCTAGGCGAGCCGCAAATTCTCGGTCAAATGAAAGACGCGGTTCGCCAAGCCGAAGCCGCAGGTGGACTGGGCACTTACCTTCATCAAATGTTTCAGCGTACGTTTGCCGTGGCAAAGGAAGTGCGCTCAACGACTGAAATTGGTGCCCAAAGCGTGTCGATGGCAGCAGCCGCTGTGCGCTTATCCGAAAGAATTTTCGACAAGCTGAGCGAACAACATGTGTTGTTCATCGGCGCCGGCGAGATGATCGAGCTGTGTGCAACTCACTTCGCAGCCCGTCACCCAAAAAGTCTAACTATCGCAAACCGCACTATTGAGCGCGCTGAACAACTCGCCGAACGTTTTGGTGGCAAGGCCATGCGACTCGGCGAATTACCTGATCAACTCGCGAATTTCGATGTGGTTGTGTCTTGCACCGCGTCCTCCTTGCCTATCATTGGTTTAGGCATGGTAGAGCGCGCTATCAAGGCGCGTCGCCGCAAACCTATCTTCATGGTGGATCTTGCGGTGCCACGCGATATCGAAACTGAAGTTTCGCGACTCAATGACGTATTCCTATACACGGTTGATGATCTCGGAACTGCCGTGCAAATCGGTTTAGAAAATCGCCAATCTGCTGTCGCCCAAGCAGAATCTATTATCGATACGCGCGTGCAGTCTTTCATGCACTGGATTGATAGCCGCGCCGTGGTTCCACTGATTCAAAACCTGCATGAAAGCAGCGAGCAAATGCGCCAAGTTGAACTTGAGCGCGCACGCAAGTTACTCGCCAAAGGTGAAGATATCGAAGCCGTGTTGGAAGCCTTATCCAAAGGCTTAACCGCCAAATTCCTGCATGGCCCACAACAAGCACTGCATGCCGCGGATGCGGACGAACGTGCACGCCTCGCACAACTATTACCGCAATTGTTCCGCACCAAACGCTAGCTACGCTAGCCATCGATGTATTGCCTCCTGCGCTTATACACTAAGCGCCAACACCGACTTACCTGTCCCGTTAATGAAACCATCGCTGCTACTGAAGCTGGAGCAACTCGCCCAACGCCTTGAAGAAGTTGGCGCCCTTCTGAATCAGGAAGGCGCTACCGCTGACATGGATCACTACCGCAAGCTCACGCGTGAACACTCGGAGCTCGAGCCACTGATCGCTTTGCATGCGCAATGGAATCAGGCTAACGACGACCTACGCGCTGCGCGCGACATGCTCTCCGATCCGGAAATGAAAGCATTCGCGCAAGAAGAAATCGATGCTGCACAAGTGCGCGCCGAACAGCTTGAAATCGAGCTGCAAAAATTGATGCTGCCGAAAGATCCGAATGATGAGCGCAACATCTTTCTGGAAATTCGTGCTGGTACTGGGGGCGATGAATCTGCGTTGTTTGCGGGTGACTTACTGCGCATGTACATACGCTATGCAGAGCGTCAACGCTGGCAAGTGGAAATGGTATCGGAATCCGCATCGGAACTCGGTGGGTACAAAGAAGTGATCGTGCGCCTAGTAGGTGCCGGAGCGTATTCGCGTATGAAATTTGAATCTGGCGGACATCGCGTTCAACGCGTACCAGAAACCGAGGCGCAAGGACGAATTCATACGTCTGCTTGCACCGTGGCTGTGATGCCTGAGGCTGATGAAATCGGCGAAGTCGACATCAACCCCGCCGATATTCGTATTGATACGTATCGCGCATCGGGTGCTGGCGGACAGCACATCAACAAAACGGATTCTGCCGTTCGCATCACCCATCTGCCAACGGGTATCGTGGTGGAGTGTCAAGATGATCGCAGCCAACACAAAAATAAAGCACAGGCGATGAAAGTGCTCGCTACTCGCATTAAGGATGTGCAATTACGTGCGCAGCAAAGTAGTGAAGCAGCAACTCGAAAATCACTTGTTGGCTCGGGTGATCGCAGCGAACGCATACGTACCTATAATTTCCCGCAGGGGCGCATTACTGATCACCGCATCAACCTAACGCTGTATAAATTAGAAGCCGTCATGGAAGGTGATTTGGATGAACTCACTCAAACGTTGATGTCTGAACATCAAGCCGAACAACTCGCTGCATTAGCCGATTGAAGCTGACATGAATAAATTCGCAAAACCTGCACTAGTTTTAGTCGCGCTGATTGCCATCAGTCTTCTCGGCGTGGGATTGTATTTGCAACTGGTGAAGGAGATGCTGCCCTGTCCTCTGTGCATAATGCAGCGCTACGCATTTACTCTTACGGCGCTATTTTGTTTGATAACGGTTGCGCTACCCAACCAGTACTTGCGTGCCGGCGCAGCGGCAGCTTCACTTGCTTCGATCGCCGGAGCAGGCATTGCGATTCGCCATTTATGGATTAAAGCCCATCCCACCATCTCTTGCGGCATCGATGTGCTAGAAGTATTTCTGAACAAAATAGTGTTCGCAAACTGGCTGCCCACACTGTTTCAAGCCGATGGTCTGTGCACTACGGAATACGATCCTATTCTTGGATTATCGATTCCTGTATGGGCGCTGATCTGGTTCACCATTTTTGCAGTCAGCTTATCGCAACTCGCACTTCGCTACCGCCGTCCTGCATGATTCTGGATGATTTGCTGAAATCAGCACCTATTGAGATTATGGAAGCCAGGATTTTGGCTGCACACAGCCTGCAGTGGTCACGGGTGCAGCTAATCACGCAAAGCAAACAAGCGCTATCGACTGCGCAAGTTGATGACATTCAGCGCTTATTCGAGCGTAGGCAACAGGGTGAACCGATTGCCTATCTGATTGGCCAGCGTGAATTTTATGGTCTCTCATTTGAAGTAACCTCCGCCGTACTAATTCCCCGCCCAGAAACGGAGTTATTGGTCGAGCTTGCGATTCAACGCATGCCAACCAATGCACGCGTGCTGGATATGGGCACGGGCTCAGGAGCAATTGCCGTTTCTTTGGCACATACACGACCTGACTCGACATTTTTTGCAACCGATGTCAGCGAACAAGCGCTAGCAGTAGCTGACCGAAATAGTTTGCTTCATCAAACGGCGATTACTTTTTTCCAGAGTGATTGGTATGAGCAAGTGAATGAAAAGTTTGATCTCATCGTCAGCAACCCTCCTTATATTTGCGCAGCTGACATTCACTTGAACCAAGGCGATTTACGCTTTGAACCTGCCGATGCATTGACCGACCACAGCACAGGTTTTACAGCCATCGAAAAAATTATTCATGGAGCCCCTTCACATTTGGAGCATGGTGGTTGGCTACTGATTGAACATGGTTATGATCAGGCAAGCATGGTTCGTGATTTGTTTCATACCTCTATTTGGTGTGATGTGCAAAGCTGGCGCGATCTGGCCGGTATAGAACGCGTTTCAGGTGCAAGACTGCTTTAACATTTAATTCGTCGATTTATATCGTAATTTTTTCTTTCATTTTTAACTATCAAAACTTTCATGCTTCCATCGATTGAACAACGCCTTGCGACCGAGCTCGCTGCCCGCACCGATCAAGTCGCTGCTGCGATTGCCCTCTTAGATGAAGGCGCCACTGTACCTTTCATAGCTCGCTACCGTAAGGAAGCCACTGGCGGTCTGGATGATATTCAGCTGCGATTACTCGAAGAGCGTCTGCGGTATTTACGCGAGCTGGAAAGTCGTCGCGAAGCGATCCTCGCTTCTATCGAAGAGCAAGGAAAAATGACGCCCGAGTTAAAGAAGGCGATTTTGAGTGCTGCAGATAAAACCCTGCTCGAAGATTTGTATTTGCCCTATCGACCTAAGCGTCGCACCAAAGCGCAGATTGCCATGGAAGCGGGGCTGGAACCGCTGGCTAACGCCTTACTCGACGATCCAACACTCACACCAGAGAATGAAGCAGAAAAATATCTGCGCGCCGCTTTCACTAGCGATCAAGGCGATAACCCTGGCGTACCCGACGCTAAAGCCGCCCTGGATGGCGCGCGACAAATTCTTATGGAGCGTTTTGCTGAAGACGCCCACCTACTGCAAAATTTGCGTGAGTATTTGCTTGAGAATGGGGTCGTCGATGCCAAAGTTATTGAAGGCAAACAAGAGACTGGTGAAAAGTTTTCCGATTATTTTGACTACTCTGAAAAACTCTCAGCCATACCTTCACATCGTGCTTTAGCGTTACTGCGTGGTCGGCGAGAAGAAATTTTATCGGTGTCACTACGCCTCGATACTGAAATAGAAAAGCCTAAATGGGATGCGCCGCATAATGCGTGCGAAGCTAAAATTAGTTCACATTTTCATATTAGCCAAAAAAATCGTGCCGCCGACAAATGGTTGCTCGACACGGTGCGCTGGACTTGGCGCGTCAAAATTTTCATGCACCTCGACACGGAATTGATGACCAAATTACGTGAAGAGGCTGAAGCAGAAGGGATACAAGTTTTTGCACGCAACTTAAAAGCGTTACTGCTTGCAGCTCCCGCTGGACCTCGCGCTACTATAGGGCTGGATCCGGGTCTGCGTACCGGCGTCAAAGTTGCGGTAGTCGATGCCACCGGTAAAGTGGTCGATACCTCCACCATCTATCCACACCAACCACGCAATGATTGGGATGGCTCACTACACACACTCGCGCAACTAGCGAAAAAACATAAGGTGTCACTTATCGCCATTGGTAATGGCACCGCATCACGCGAAACGGATCGTTTAGCGCAAGATCTGATTACTCAGAATGCCGAATTAACACTTAACAAAATTGTCGTCTCTGAAGCTGGTGCTTCCGTGTATTCAGCCTCTGAGTTTGCATCAAAAGAATTACCCGACTTAGATGTCTCTATACGAGGCGCTGTTTCTATTGCGCGTCGTTTGCAAGATCCGCTCGCTGAACTGGTAAAAATCGATCCGAAATCCATTGGTGTCGGACAGTATCAGCATGATGTTTCTCAAACTCGCTTAGCGCGTGCGCTAGATGCGGTGGTTGAAGATTGCGTTAATGCGGTGGGGGTTGATGTCAACACGGCGTCAGCGCCTTTACTAGCGCGTGTATCGGGCCTCAGTTCAACGGTTGCGCAAAGCATTGTTCACCACCGTGATCAAAAAGGAATGTTCCGCTCACGCGCTTCGTTGCTTGAGGTTCCGCGTCTGGGCGAAAAAACCTTCGAACAAGCGGCCGGATTTTTGCGCGTAATGAATGGTGAAAATCCATTGGATGCGTCGGCTGTTCATCCAGAGTCTTACCCACTGGTTGAAAAAATACTTGCCGACATAAAGCGCGATGTGAAATCCATGATCGGTGACAGCGCCTTACTAAAATCACTCGATCCAAAACGTTTTGCTGATCAGCAGTTCGGATTACCTACCGTGATCGATATCTTGAAAGAGCTCGACAAACCCGGACGAGACCCACGTCCTGCTTTCGTCACAGCGAGTTTCCGTGATGGTGTAGAAGATCTGAAGGACCTTCAACCGGATATGATTCTTGAAGGTGTTGTGACGAACGTCGCTGCATTTGGCGCTTTTGTAGATATCGGCGTTCATCAAGATGGGTTGGTACACATCTCTGCGCTCTCGAATGAATTCGTCAAAGATCCTCATGCCGTCGTAAAAGCAGGCCAAGTGGTCAAAGTCAAAGTACTGGAGATCGATATTAAGCGCAAACGGATTGCACTCACGATGCGCCTGAATGACACGGCGGCTGGGCTTGATCAGCGACGACTAGGGTCGGAACGCCCAGATGCACGCGAGCGTTCCGTAAAACATAAGCCCGTTCAAGAAATGGCTACGGCAGGGTCGGCCATGGCAGCCGCTTTTGCCAAACTAAAGAAATAAACCAAGTGTTTACCGGATGTCTTCGGGCGCTGCAGCTTTTACCCCCAGACATCCGGCAGGCGCGTCCGCTTTTACTCGCAGGCGGGCGCGTCCGCTTTTCCCTATAATGTGGTTTTACCTTTTACACCCCGCCAAGAGGACGCAATGAGTGACGTTAAATCCTGGATCAAAGAAACCGTCAGCAGCCATTCAGTCGTGCTGTTCATGAAGGGCACTGCCCAATTCCCACAATGTGGATTCTCCGGTCGCGCCATTGAGCTGCTGAAAGAAACCGGCGTGCAGGATCTCGTAACCGTCAACGTGTTAGACGATGACGAGGTCCGCCAAGGAATCAAAGAATTTTCGAACTGGCCTACGATTCCTCAGCTGTACGTCAAGGGTGAATTCATCGGTGGCTCTGACATCATGAACGAAATGCACGCATCGGGCGAACTACAGACTCTGCTGAAAGCATAGATTTTTATGAAACGCTTGGTCGTTGCCATCACCGGCGCCTCGGGCGCTATGTATGGCATACGATTGCTGCAGTGGCTGCGCGAAAGTGCTCAGGTTGAAACGCATTTGATGATTTCAGATGCGGGTGTTCTTAGCATGCATTACGAGCTTGATATGAAGCGCAAGGATGTTGAAGCGCTGGCCGATGTAGTTCATAGCGTGCGCGATGTGGGGGCGTGTGTGGCCAGCGGTTCGTTTCAATCCGAGGGCATGATCATTGCCCCCTGCTCAATGAAAACCTTGGGATCTGTCGCTCACGGCCTGTCAGACAATCTGATATCCCGTGCTGCTGATGTGATGCTGAAAGAACGTCGACGTCTAGTATTGATGGTGCGTGAAACGCCGTTTAATCTCGCTCATTTGCGCAACATGACATCAGTAACCGAAATGGGCGGCATTATTTACCCTCCGCTGCCCGCGCTCTACCAAAAGCCTCAAAGCATAGAAGACATGGTTGATCACACAACCGGCCGAGTATTAGATTTATTCGGTATTGAACAAACACTCGCGCCGCAATGGCAGGGCATTAAATTACAACGCGCTGAATCGTAATCAAGTTCGACCTTGGTTATTGCTAGGGTTGGATTGATTTTTCTCGTTCTGCCTTTCCCGCTTATCTTTCAAGCCGCCAACCATACGATCAACCGCTGCGTTGAAACCGTCCATAGAAAATTTATTGACTTTGAACTTACCGTCACTCAGCGGAAAAGCAAAACCTACGACCAGAGTTTTCTTAAAAGCCTGATTAATTGCCTCTGACTCATTAAACCAATAGACCATGATGTCACCATTGGCGGTAGCTACTGGTTCACAGACTGACTCTACCGATACAGCGCCACCCTCAGTCGTAATCATCAACGTATAATTACTACTGGGCTCACAGTTGATGCCATTGGCAAAGTAGTAGCGGCAGTTCCCCTCGGCACACAAAATACCAAAAGTGGACAAGCCATTTTCATGCGTTCCCGCCTCACCCATACCTTCAAGAAATTGAGAATACCAATCACCGTGTTCTACTCTGTCATCGGCCTGTGCAAATGAAGGCAGAAATACTAACCACGCTAACACTATCAACGCTAAACGCATGGAACGCTCCAAAAAATTTGATGACGATAAAACCGTCTGCACTATCGAATTATTTTAATCATCCATATCCAGACGAGCTTCGCCTAAACCAGACACTACAATTCGAACTCTATCACCGGCATTTAGCCACTGTGTTTGAACTACGCTACCCAACAATACGAACTCACCGGCTTTAATACCTGGCAAGCCATGCTCGCCATGCGCATTGGCTAACCAAGCGAGTGCATTCAACGGATGGCCCATCACTAACGAACTCACACCGCTAGCGACTTCGACATCATTAATCCAGGTGCGTCCGGTTAGTGCGGCGAGATCTAAGTGATGCCAATCGGTGACCGGGTCACCCAATACGCAACCGGCATTGTAAAAATCATCGGCGGCCAAGGTACGTACTCCGAGTGCTCGATAATCTTCGTAGCGCTCGTCAACCAGCTCCATACCCACCATCACCTCACCCACAGCGCTTTCAACACTTTCACGCGTATACGGAGTGGAACTCGGTAGCAGATCATGTGAGAGACGAACTGCAATCTCACATTCGATACCAATTTTTACAAAGCCTTTACGCGGAACACGGCCATGTTTGTGCATGACTGTTTTACTAAAAACTCGCCCAGTGGCTGGATGATCAATATTTACAAATGCCTGCATCACGGGCGTGGTACATCCAATTTTGTGGCCAACTACATCGCCTAAACCAGCCGCCGTCAGCATCACATTTAATGCCGATTGAATCGCGTAACACTCGGTCATGTTGTTAGGCGCCAAATCGTCCGGCAAATGAGTGATTGGCTTTAACGCAAGACGCTGTGGCATTAATAGGGCTGCTGCTTGTTGTGCTCTTGTTTGCAAGATATCCCCTGACGTGGCTATGTGATGTTTACATGCAATTTAGCAAGTCTAGCAAAAATGTAACTTCACTACCGGCTTCTTGTGCAAAGCGACTAAGCGCCCTGAATTGATTGAACGTTGATGCATTTTTCACTCAATTCATCACAAATTTTTCATGTATATAAAACGCTAATAGTTTTGCTTTTCCGAGGGTATAATCCGCCGTTTTCTTTTACCCCGAATACGCGTACCACGGAGAATAACTAATGAATTCCATCCTTAAACAAGCCGCATGGGTAGCGCTCGCACTCGTTGGCGCAATCTCACTGGGAACAGTAGCTCTTTCACGTGGAGAGAGTATCAATGCGCTGTGGATCGTTGTTGCAGCAGTGACCATCTACCTGATTGGCTATCGCTACTACGCTCGCTTTATTGCCAACAGCGTCATGCAACTCGACGCCCTTCGCACCACACCGGCGGTTCGTTTAAACGATGGATTGGATTACGTACCCACTAACAAGCACGTACTGTTCGGCCATCACTTTGCTGCCATCGCAGGCGCGGGCCCATTAGTGGGCCCTGTGCTCGCAGCTCAAATGGGTTACTTACCGGGCATGATGTGGATTCTGGTCGGTGCTATCCTGGCCGGCGCCGTTCAAGATTTCATGATCTTGTTTATTTCTACTCGACGCGATGGTCGATCGCTAGGTGATTTAATCAAATCAGAATTGGGATTAGTTCCCGGTGTGATTGCTCTGTTCGGCACATTCATGATCATGACAATTTTGCTAGCGGTGCTGGCATTGATTGTCGTAAAAGCTTTAGCTGAAAGCCCCTGGGGTACGTTTACCGTAGCAGCCACCATACCGATTGCTCTGTTTATGGGCGTGTATAGCCGCTATATACGACCCGGCCGAGTCGGCGAAATATCTGTCATTGGTTTTATTCTTTTGATGGCCTCTATCGTGCTCGGCGGACAAGTCGCTGCAGATCCCATTTGGGGCCCCATGTTCACGTTCAATGGTAAGGAGTTAACGTGGATGTTATTAGCCTATGGCGTTATCGCATCTGTGCTGCCCGTTTGGCTATTGCTGGCACCGCGTGATTACTTATCGACCTTCCTGAAAATTGGCGCCATTGTCGCGCTCGCACTGGGCATTGTGTTTGTTGCTCCTCAACTCAAGATGCCTGCCATCACCAAATTTATCGACGGCACTGGGCCAGTATGGGCCGGCAACATGTTCCCCTTCTTGTTTATTACTATCGCCTGTGGCGCGGTATCGGGTTTTCATTCACTTATCTCATCCGGCACCACGCCGAAATTACTCGAGAATGAAATGCATGCGCCCTACATTGGTTATGGTGGCATGTTGATGGAATCCTTTGTCGCCATCATGGCGCTCGTTGCTGCATCCATCATTGAACCGGGTGTTTACTTTGCGATGAACAGCCCGGCCGCCCTAATTGGAACGACGCCCGAAAGCGCAGCGGCGGCGATCAGCCAATGGGGATTCGTAATCACTCCCGAGATGCTGCAACAAACTGCTGCTGACGTGGGTGAAACGACCATTATTTCTCGTACCGGTGGTGCACCGACCTTAGCCGTTGGTATGGCAAGCATTTTTGCTTCTGTCATAGGTGGTCAGGCGCTGATGGCCTTCTGGTATCACTTTGCGATTTTGTTTGAAGCCTTGTTCATTCTGACAGCGGTTGATGCGGGTACTCGTGTAGGGCGCTTCATGCTGCAAGATCTGATCGGCACCTTGGTGCCTTCGTTTAAAAATATTCATGGACTCGCATCGAATATCATCGCCACCCTGTTGTGCGTTGCCGCCTGGGGATACTTCCTCTACCAAGGCGTTATCGATCCCTTAGGAGGTATCAACACCCTCTGGCCACTTTTTGGTATTTCAAATCAAATGCTGGCAGCTATTGCGCTGATATTAGCGACGGTTGTTCTTTTCAAACTAAAACGCGAAAAATTTGCCTGGGTAACGTTGGTTCCTACAACCTGGCTTTTGATCTGCACATTAACCGCCGGCTATCAAAAACTATTTCATGAAAATCCACGTATTGGATTTTTGGCTCACGCCAGCAAATTCAAAACGGCAGCGGCTGAGGGTCAACTACTGGCGCCTGCTAAATCAGCGGCTCAGATGCAGCAGATTATTTTGAATGACTATATCGATGCCAGCTTGGCCGCTATTTTTATGGCCGTTTTGTTATCAGTGCTCTATTACGGTATCCGGGCTTGTCTGCAAGCCTTACAAGACCAGCAGCCAAGTACCCACGAAGCTAATGCAACTGTGCCCCCGGGCTCAGCTAGTGCATGATCGTAAACTTATGAAAAATATCATGCTAGATGAACTCGGAAAGCTAGGCTCCTATCTCGGGCAAACTGCCAGACTCATGGTGGGGCTGCCTGACTACGACAATTATCTTAATCACATGGAAAAAACGCATCCGGATCAAGCTGTCATGAGTTATGAAGAGTTTTTTCGTGAACGACAAGATGCACGTTACGGCGGCAATGGGCGAATTGCGCGCTGCTGCTGAGCTTGCCGGGAGCAGCTTAGCGACCGCTTTCAAGCCCTGTTAAGGCTTCCACCTGATAAGCAAAGCACCCCAAATAGAAAAAGCCCGAAGTCACAAAGACTCCGGGCTTTTTTGTTTGGTGCCGACTGCAGGACTTGAACCCGCCACCCCATGATTACAAATCAAGTGCTCTACCAGATGAGCTAAGCCGGCTAAAAATCAGACGAGATTATACGTTATTTAATCCGGGTAAGCTTTGGTTTGCCATGGTTCTTTGGTGGGTCCGGATCAGGCTTGTCATCATCATCCCTTGGAACTGAGGCCAGCACTGACGTCAAAATTGGCGCTGCCAGCACTCGTTCGGACTCTGTGCTTAGTTTGGCTGCCTGTAATTTTTTAGCATCTGGCTTTTTTTTCCGCTCTTGTTGGTCTTCGCGCTTGACCTCAAACGCCATGCCTTGACCATTCTCTCGAGCATAAATAGCACTCACGTTTTCTACAGGTAGCTCTATCTCGCGCGCGACTCCACCAAACCGAGCCTTGAAATGAATGA
This sequence comes from Burkholderiaceae bacterium, assembly GCA_044341985.1. Lineage (GTDB taxonomy): Bacteria > Pseudomonadota > Gammaproteobacteria > Burkholderiales > Burkholderiaceae_D > Pernthalerella. The sequence goes on along the minus strand of JBIIQR010000002.1, from coordinate 3,087 downwards.
AATCATTATCCATCTTAAGATTACCCGTCGCGTCGAAACTGATGTTGAGAACGATCTCACCATTTTTCACAAACTCAGCCGGAACGCGGGTTCTCGCATCAACCGCCACCACAATATAAGGGGTGTACCCATTATCAGTACACCACTCATATAGTGCTCGCAGCAGATAGGGTTTGGTCGAAGTTTCTGACATACCGTGGCTCAAAATCGCTCTTAGCGACGCATAACCTTTTCGGAGGGCGTCAATGCCTCGATATAGGCCGGACGTGAAAAAATACGTTCTGCATATTTCATTAAGGGTGCGGCTGTTTTTGACAACTCCACTCCGTAATGATCAAGGCGCCATAACAAAGGCGCGATGGCGACATCAAGCATCGAGAATTCTTCGCCGAGCATGTATTTATTCTTTAAAAATAAAGGAGCCAGCGTCGTTAAGCGATCGCGGGTCTCATTGCGCGCTTTTTCATGACTTTTTTCTGCAGAACGCGATTTTTCATTCTCGAGAGAATGCACGTGTACAAATAGCTCTTTTTCAAAGTTGAATAACATCAAACGCGCGCGCGCGCGCATCAACGGATCGGCTGGCATCAATTGTGGATGGGGGAAACGCTCATCGATGTACTCATTGATGATGTTCGACTCATATAAAACGAGTTCGCGCTCAACCAGAATCGGAACCTGACCATACGGATTCATAGTCGAAATATCTTCTGGTTTATTAAATAAATCCACGTCGCGAATTTCGAAATCCATTCCTTTTTCAAAAAGGACCAGACGGCAGCGTTGTGAAAATGGGCACGTTGTACCCGAATAGAGAACCATCATTTTTGCAGTTCCTTGGAAACAAAGAGGGTGAGACACCGACTGCGCCTCACCCTGCTGACGAATATTCTGCTTTTGGCTAAGGCCTGTTTTTGTTTTTAATCAAAACATCTTGCAGGGCACGACAAAACAGAACCTGTTATTTGACTTCTTTCCAGAAAGACGCATTCAAACGCCAGGTCAGAAACACCAAAATAGACATGAACAACAAAACCCACACACCGAGTTGCTGACGCTTGTTTTTTACTGGCTCACTCATCCAAGACATAAAGCCAACTAAATCGGCGATCTGAGTATCGTAGGCCTGTGAACTAAGTTTTCCGGGTTTGATCTGCTCAAAACCTTCAAACTTGTGCACGGTCTTGGACTCATCGTGCGGGTCCTTCTCTTCAACAAATTTTGCTTTACGAACTCCCTGCAATTCCCACAGCACATGAGGCATAGCAACGTTGGGGTAAACCAAGTTGTTCCATCCTGTCGCACGACTTGGATCTTTGTAGTAGGTACGCAAGTAAGTGTAGACATAATCTGCACCTGAACCTTGACCCGATGACTTAGCACGCACGATCACTGACAAATCAGGGGGAACAGCACCAAACCACGCTTTAGCATCCTTTTCAGCCAAACTGACTTTCATCAGATCACCAACTTTTTCTGAGGTGAAAAGTAAGTTGGCTCGAATTTGATCGTCTGACAAACCAATGTCGCGCAAGCGGTTGTAACGTACCAGCGATGCTGAGTGACAGTTCAAGCAGTAGTTAACAAACAAACGCGCACCATTTTGCAGGGCCGAGAGATCATTGCCTCGCTCTGGAGCGTGGTCGAGGGGAAAGCCTCCCTCAGATGCGACAGCCAACAAAGGCACCAGTGCTATCGTCGCTAGAAATTTTTTAAGCAGTTTCATTCCTGTTTTCCTTTTGCGACTTAGTGCGGATGAAATGTCACGCGACTTGGCACGGGTTTAAATTCACCCATTTGGCTCCACCAAGGCATCAGCAAGAAAAATCCAAAATAGATGAAGGTGCAAACTTGCGAGACAAACGTGCCAATGGCTGTAGGTGCCTGTACACCGAGATAGCCCAATATCAAAAACGCGATGCCAAAGACGATGTAAACAATCTTGTGCCAATCAGGGCGGTAACGAATCGATTTGACAGGTGAAAGATCTAGCCAAGGCATAGCAGCCAAAATCAACACCGATACGCCCATCAACACCACACCCCAGAATTTCGCATCAAGAACCAACATGGCGATGATCACGACAACTGCACTTCCCATCACAGCATTCTTAACCATCTGCGGCAATCTAGTCTTCAACACAATAAGTGCGGCATAGCCGGCCACGCCCACTATCAACGCCATCATGAATTGCGATGTAGTTGCACGAAGAATCGAATAGTACGGCGTGAAATACCAGACCGGCGCAATATGAGGCGGAGTCTTTAGCGGATCAGCCGGAATGAAATTGTTATATTCCAAGAAGTAGCCGCCCATTTCCGGCGCAAAGAAAATCACCGCGCTGAAAATGAAGAGAAACACTGAAACACCAAAAATATCTTTGGTCGAGTAATACGGATGCGAAGGAATGGTATCAATACCATTTCCGTCTGGACCCAGGTTGTCTTTAACTTCGATGCCGTCTGGGTTGTTAGAACCCACTTCATGCAGGGCGATCAAGTGCGCCACTACCAAGCCCAACAAAACCAAAGGTATAGCAATCACGTGAAACGCGAAGAAGCGATTCAATGTCGCATCAGAGACAACATAGTCACCGCGAATCCAGAGCGAAAGATCAGGGCCAATAAAAGGAATCGCACCAAACAGATTAACGATCACCTGTGCGCCCCAATACGACATCTGACCCCATGGCAAGAGGTAGCCGAAGAATGCTTCACCCATCAAACACAGGAAAATGCCGACTCCAAACAACCAAATCAATTCACGTGGCTTGCGATACGAACCGTAAAGCAAGGCACGCGTCATGTGTAGGTAAACCACAATAAAAAATGCCGAAGCACCGGTGGAGTGCATATAGCGAACCAGCCAACCCCATGGTACTTCTCGCATGATGTACTCAACAGATGCAAACGCGAGAGTTGCATCAGGCTTGTAATTCATCACCAAGAAAATGCCGGTGACAATTTGAATGACCAACACCAAAGCGGCCAATGATCCAAACAAATAAAAGAAATTAAAGTTCTTTGGTGCGTGGTACTTGCCCCACTGATCATTCCAAAGCTTACTCAGAGGGAAACGGGTATCCAC
>JBIIQR010000103.1:0-5708 GCA_044341985.1 Burkholderiaceae bacterium | reverse complement strand
CACCATTGGGCGACGGGTACGTAAACTCTCACGCGCATCGCAAGATCGTATTGCTGATGCGTCTGGTTTAGCGGGCGAACGACTGAATGCCATCAACGTCGTGCAAGCCTTTGCGCACGAAGATCACGAAGCAAAACAATTTGGTAACGCCGTAGAGCGCGCCTTTGTAACGGCGATTGACCGAGTGCGAGCCCGCTCAGTATTAACCGTTACCGCCATTTTGTTAATTTTTGGTGCCATCGTGTTTGTGCTTTGGCTAGGTGCGCATGCGGTGATGGAAGGTCGCATGAGCGCCGGTGAGTTGGGGCAGTTTGTTTTGTATGCTGCGATCATTGCCGGTGCGATTGGGGCGCTCTCTGAAACACTCGGCGACGCACAACGTGCCGCCGGTGCCAGCGAACGCTTACTCGAATTACTCGCTGAGCGCTCACCTATCGTCTCGCCTGAACATCCAACACCTTTAGTCAAACGTGCCTTGAATGGCGCGAGTTTGCAATTGGATCATCTGAGTTTTAATTATCCTTCGCGACCAGATCAACCGGCGCTGACTGATTTGTCATTGACTGCTAATCCAGGTGAAACGATTGCGATCGTTGGCCCGTCAGGTGCAGGTAAAACCACGCTATTTCAATTGCTGTTACGCTTTTATGATCCACAAACGGGCCATATTTTTTTAGATGGTGTTGATATCCGAGAGCTTGATCTGCAGGCATTGCGCAATGCAATCGGCATCGTGCCGCAAGATACGGTGGTGTTCTCTGCGAATGCCCTCGAAAATATTCGCTATGGTCGTCCCGACGCCACCGATGATGAAGTCATAGCCGCCGCTAAGTTAGCTGCAGCGCATGAATTCATAGAACGGTTACCTGAGGGCTATCAATCCTTTTTAGGTGAGCGCGGTGTGCGTCTTTCTGGTGGTCAACGTCAGCGCATTGCGATTGCGCGCGCACTCCTTAAAAATCCACCGCTCTTATTATTGGATGAAGCCACCAGTGCCTTGGATGCCGAATCCGAGCGACTCGTACAGCATGCACTCGAAGCGGCGATGGTGGGTCGAACCACACTTGTGATTGCGCATAGACTCGCCACCGTACAACGCGCAACTCAAATTGTGGTGATGGATCAAGGGCGGATCGTGGAAACAGGAACGCATGCCTCGCTGGTGGCAGCCGATGGTCTGTATGCCAGTCTGGCGGCGTTGCAGTTTTCAGCCACGATGCAAGGACCCGCCTGAGAAAGCCTACCGCCAGCTCCCGCTAGCTAAACGGTTAAAATACGGGCTTCGCTGGAATTACGTCAATGCGCCAATACCTAGATTTCATGCGCCATGTCTATGAGCATGGCACCCCCAAAACAGATCGCACCGGTACCGGTACGCGATCGGTGTTTGGTTATCAAATGCGATTTGATTTGCAAGAAGGTTTTCCTTTGGTCACGACCAAGAAGCTTCATTTGAAATCTATCGTTCATGAACTCATCTGGTTTCTGGCCGGTTCGACCAATATCGGCTACCTCAAAGAAAATGGCGTATCGATTTGGGATGAGTGGGCTGATCCGAATGGCGATCTCGGCCCAGTATATGGTTCACAGTGGCGCTCGTGGCCCACTCCCGATGGTGGCCACATCGACCAGATTAAACACTTGGTCGATCAAATCAAAAATAATCCTGATTCGCGCCGACTGATAGTCTCTGCCTGGAACGTGGCTGACATACCGCGCATGAAACTGCCCCCATGTCATGCCTTCTTTCAGTTTTATGTGGCTGAAGGCAAATTGTCTTGTCAGCTGTATCAACGCAGCGCGGATATTTTTCTGGGAGTGCCCTTCAACATTGCGTCGTATGCCCTGCTGACCCACATGATGGCCGAGCAAACCGGTTTGCAAGTCGGGGATTTTATTTGGACCGGTGGCGACTGCCATATCTACTCCAATCATTTCGATCAAGTGCAAGAACAACTCTCCCGCTCGACCTTCCCGTTGCCCAAGCTGGTACTCAAGCGTAAGCCTGCCTCGGTGTTTGAGTATCACTATGAAGACATAGAGATCGTCGGCTATGAGTGCCATCCGGCTATCAAAGCACCGGTGGCAGTCTAATGTCAGCTCAACTCAGTCTCATCGTCGCGACCGAACGTCACAACGGCATAGGCATACGCAATACCCTGCCCTGGCGCTTGCCCGAAGATCTGGCGTTTTTCAAACGAACCACTACTGGCCACACGATTGTCATGGGACGCAAGACCTTTGACTCGATTGGCCGTCCACTGCCAAACCGTCGCAATATCGTCATCACACGCAACCCTGATTGGCAGCATGAGGGAGTAGAGACAGCATCTTCTCTGGCACAAGCGGTCGAATTAGCCGGCTCAGGCGACGTCTTCGTGATTGGTGGAGCGCAAATTTATGTTGAAGCATTGCCACTCGCTAGCCGATTGATCGTGACTGAAATTGCGGGCGATTTCGAGTGCGACGCTTTTTTCCCCGCGATCGACCCAAGTGCCTGGAAAGAGGTCTCACGTGATCCGCATCATTCTGAGACACTAGGACTGAGTTATGCTTTTGTTATCTATCAGCGGCGCTAACTACACCTCAACTGAGCTAGTTAAGGGTGCGATTTAGTACTGCGTCATTTAGTGCTGCAGATTTCTACCAAGCCGCTCGCATATCTGCGAAAATCCGGCTTTCTTTTTTTCAGGCCCAGACCTAGTGTCTGCATCAGGAGCTCGAATGAAATTCCGCTTTCCCATCGTGATCATCGATGAAGACTTCCGTTCCGAAAATACCTCGGGCCTAGGCATTCGCGCGTTGGCCGATGCTATAGAAAAAGAAGGTATGGAGGTCGTCGGCGTCACCAGCTATGGTGATCTGTCACAGTTCGCGCAACAACAATCGCGCGCATCGGCTTTCATTCTCTCGATTGATGATGAAGAATTCGGTGGTGGTTCTGATAAAGAAACCGAAGATGCCTTGAAAGCTCTGCGCGCTTTCGTTGAAGAAATTCGCTACAAGAATGCAGACATTCCACTCTATCTGTACGGAGAAACGCGTACCTCACGTCATATTCCCAATGACATTCTGCGCGAGTTACATGGCTTCATTCACATGTTTGAAGACACGCCTGAGTTTGTGGCACGACACATCATTCGTGAAGCCAAAGCCTATCTCGATGGATTATCACCGCCTTTTTTCCGTGCACTGGTGCATTACGCTCAAGATGGTTCGTACTCTTGGCACTGCCCTGGCCATTCAGGTGGTGTAGCATTTTTAAAATCGCCAATAGGACAAATGTTTCACCAATTTTTTGGTGAAAATATGTTGCGCGCTGACGTATGTAACGCAGTGGAAGAGTTGGGTCAGTTGCTAGACCATACTGGCCCCGTTGCAGCTTCGGAACGCAATGCGGCGCGCATTTTTAATGCAGATCACTGCTATTTCGTCACCAACGGAACGTCGACTTCCAACAAAATGGTCTGGCACTCCACCGTGGCGCCGGGCGATATCGTGGTAGTCGACCGTAACTGCCATAAATCAGTGCTGCACTCCATCATTATGTGTGGCGCTATTCCTGTATTTCTGATGCCTACTCGTAATCATCTGGGCATCATCGGACCGATACCGATCGAAGAATTCAAGATGGAAAACATCATGAAGAAGATCGAGGCCAATCCTTTTGCACGTGAAGCAAAAAATAAAAAGCCACGCATACTTACCATTACGCAATCCACATACGATGGGGTGATCTACAACGTTGAAACCATCAAGAGCATGCTGGATGGTGAAATCGATACACTGCATTTTGATGAAGCATGGCTGCCGCACGCCAGCTTTCATGATTTTTACAAAGACATGCATGCCATTGGCAAAGACCGACCGCGCGCAAAAAAATCGCTAATTTTCTCTACGCAATCGACTCACAAACTGTTGGCAGGCTTGTCACAGGCATCACAAATTTTGGTGCAAGAATCAGAAACCGTACAACTAGATCGTGACAGCTTCAATGAAGCCTACCTGATGCATATCTCTACCTCGCCCCAGTACGCCATCATCGCCTCGTGCGATATTGCTGCCGCGATGATGGAGCCACCCGGTGGCACTGCGTTGGTTGAAGAAAGTATTTTAGAAGCGCTCGATTTCCGTCGCGCGATGAAAAAGATTGATCAGGAATGGGGCCAAGATTGGTGGTTCCAGGTCTGGGGACCGGAAACGTTTGCTGAAGAAGGTATTGGTGAACCATCAGACTGGATGATCAATGGAAAAGATCAGTGGCATGGATTTGGAAAAATCGAATCCGGCTTCAATATGCTTGATCCGATCAAAGCCACTATCGTCACACCGGGTCTGTCACTCGATGGCCATTTCGGCGAGACGGGTATTCCCGCTTCTATCGTCACTAAGTACCTCGCTGAACACGGGGTTATTGTTGAAAAAGCGGGTCTGTATTCCTTCTTCATCATGTTCACCATTGGCATTACTAAGGGCCGCTGGAATACGCTGCTAACCGCGCTACAGCAGTTCAAAGATGACTACGACAAGAATCAACCGATGTGGCGCATCCTGCCGGAATTCACGGCAGCGAATCCGCATTACGAGCGCACTGGCTTACGCGATTTGTGTCAGAAGATTCACGACATGTACAAATCCTACGATGTCGCCCGTTTGACTACCGAGATGTATCTGTCGGATATGTTGCCCGCGATGAAGCCTTCGGATGCCTTTGCAAAAATGGCCCACAAAGAAATAGAACGCGTGCCTATCGATGAACTAGAAGGTCGCGTGACTGCGATCCTACTAACACCCTACCCACCCGGCATTCCCTTGCTGATTCCCGGCGAGCGGTTTAACAAAACGATTGTGGATTATCTAAAATTCGCTCGCGATTTCAATGAACACTTCCCAGGCTTCGAAACCGATGTTCACGGTTTAGTAAAAACGGTGGTGAACGGCGTGACGGGTTATTACGTCGACTGCGTGCCGCAGTAATCTGCGCCAACCATAAAAAAACGGGCCTAGGCCCGTTTTTTTATTTCTAAAAGCTTCTTAGGTTTTAGGCAGCGTCACACCTCGTTGCCCTTGATACTTGCCTCCACGGTCTTTGTAAGACGTTTCACATACTTCGTCACTCTCAAAGAACAGCACTTGAGCACAGCCTTCACCGGCATAAATTTTGGCGGGTAGTGGCGTGGTGTTGGAAAATTCTAACGTAACGAAGCCTTCCCACTCAGGCTCGAAAGGTGTCACGTTAACGATGATGCCGCAACGCGCGTACGTGGATTTACCCAAGCAAATAGTCAATACATTGCGCGGTATACGAAAATATTCAATCGTGCGGGCTAAAGCAAACGAGTTCGGTGGAATAATGCATACATCGCTCTTAATATCCACGAACGAATTTTCATCGAAATTTTTCGGGTCAACAATTGTGCTGTTGATATTAGTAAAAATTTTGAATTCATCGGCGCAGCGTATGTCATAGCCATACGAGGACGTGCCATAGGAAACGATACGTTGGCCATTTTGCTCACGCACCTGGCCAGGCTCAAAGGGTTCGATCATGCCGTGGGATTCCGCCATGCGGCGTATCCACTTATCAGATTTTATGGTCATGTTAGTAAAACAGAGGATAGTGATTTCAAACCGAATTTTACGCCAAGCGTGCGGATGAAGCTCGAAAGTCTTTTTAGGCCCATTGAAGAGGGTCGGTTATCGCTGCA
>JBIIQR010000102.1:0-5719 GCA_044341985.1 Burkholderiaceae bacterium | reverse complement strand
CTGATTCAAGTGGCGCGTTCGTATATGATTTTTGCGCGCAATGGCGAGATGATTCCTTTGTCATTTCAAAAAGTATCGCAACTACCCGCGCCGCAACGCGTCATCAGCGATAAAACGGCGCATCAAATGCGCGACATGATGGAATTAGTGGTAGGTCCCGGTGGCACCGCGCCACTTGCTCAGGTACGTGGCTATCGTGTGGCAGGAAAGACAGGTACTGCGCATAAATTAGAAAACGGTCATTACGTTAACAAGTACGTTGCTTCGTTCGTTGGCCTGGCTCCGGCGTCAGATCCTCGCATCATCATTGCCGTCATGATTGATGAGCCCGGTGCTGGTAAGCATTTCGGTGGTTTAGTTGCAGCTCCGATATTTGCGAGTGTCGCCGCGAGTGCATTGTCATCACTCAATGTGCCACCTGACGCAAGCGTGAGTAACGTGATCATGCCTGCTGAACCCATTGCGGAGAGCATGTGATGACGAACGCTGTAATCGACATCATCGACGTGACGCGCTGGCTGCACGAGATTGCGCCTGATGCGAACTTGTCACTCGATTCACGTCAGATTACGCGCGGCGATATTTTCCTTGCGTGTCGCGGTGAGTCAGGTGATGGTCGTCACCATATTCTGCAAGCGATTGAATCAGGTGCTAAAGCCATACTGTTCGAATTGAGTGACGAGTTCCATTGGAATGTTGAGTGGACTGTCGCGCATTTTGGTGTACCAGAACTGGCAAAAATGGCAGGACGTATCGCACACGAATGGTATCGCCAGCCCGATGCAGATATGTTCAGTGTGGCCGTCACAGGTACTAACGGAAAAACATCATGCACGCAATGGCTGGGCCAAGCCTTGTCGCGTGAAGGAACACCAACAGCAGTGATTGGCACCTTAGGTATTTCGCAGTGCCGCAATGGCGATATCGATAAATTCGAAGTAACAGGGTTGACCACGCCCGATGCGGTGCAATTGTTTCGCCAACTTGCACAGCAAAAGCAACGCGGATCACAAGCGCTGGCGATTGAAGCTTCATCCATAGGTTTAGCTCAAGGCCGACTTGATGAATTGCATATCGATGTCGCCGTTTTTACTAATTTCACGCGCGATCATTTGGATTATCACGGCAGCATGGCCGCGTATGAAGCAGCGAAAGCATCTTTGTTTGATTGGCACGGTTTAAAACATGCCATCATTAATTTAGATGACCCTATGGGTGCGCGTCTATTAACGCAGCTAAGTCGCAATCATTCTGACGTGAATATCATTGGATATACCGTCGACGGAGCACAGCACGACTCAATGTCTGTGCTTTCTGCCAGCGACATTCGCGTTAGTCAGCACGGAACAAATTTTCAATTGTCTTCACCCTTTGGCTCGAGTGCAGTACGTACTCAATTGATAGGCCTTTTTAACGTCAGTAATGTGTTGGCGATTGCCGGTGTATTACTGGCTCGCGGCTTGTCATGGAATAGCGTCGTGCGTCAGATGGAATCGTTGACAGCGGTGCCGGGCCGAATGGAACAGTTGGGCGGGCAAGAGGGTCCGTTGGCAGTAATCGATTATGCGCATACGCCCGATGCACTCGAAAAAGCGTTGCAAACATTGCGCCAAGTGGCTGATGCACGTCACGGACAATTGTGGTGTGTGTTTGGTTGCGGCGGTGATCGTGATCTGGGTAAGCGACCACAAATGACAGAAGCCGCTTTAACAGCGGATCATCTTGTTATCACGAGTGACAATCCACGCAGCGAAAATCCGGCAGACATCATTGAGCAAATGATTCGTGGTTGTGGAAGTTTGCCTTCAGAAAAAATTCAAGTGATTGAAGATCGCGCTCAGGCAATTTTGTCGGCGATACGCCATGCAGGAAAAAATGATGTCGTGCTCGTTGCCGGTAAAGGTCACGAGGATTATCAAGAGATCAAAGGTAAGAAACTCGCATTTCGCGATACCGATCATGCTGCGTTGGCACTTGCCACGCGCGCCACACGTTTCGGAGGGCATTGATGCACGCTAGCCTTTCTGAATTAGTGAGCTTGATTCCTGGTGCGCGTGTAACAGCGCCGGCCTCTTTCGTTGGCGTATCGACCAATAGTAAGAAGGTTGATCAAGGTAATTTGTTTGTTGCTCTTCGTGGCGAGCGATTTGATGCGCACGACTTTCTACACGAAGTGAGTGCCCAAGGCGCCGCCGCTGTTGTTGTTGAGCGTATTACTGAGGGATTGAATTTACCGGCACTAGTCGTGCCCGATACGCGTTATGCCTTAGGGCAGATGGCTAATAGCTGGAGACAGAAATTTTCTATTCCTGTCATTGGTGTCACTGGCAGCAATGGTAAGACCACCGTCAAAGAAATGATTGCAACGATTTTGTCAGCAGCATTTGGTGAGAATAATTACCTTGCGACTCAAGGTAATTTAAATAATGAAATCGGTGTGCCACTTACTTTGTTCAGATTGGAAAGTGCGCATCGTGCTGCAGTGATTGAAATGGGAATGAATCATCCCGGTGAAATTGCGCGACTAGCAGAGATCGCTCAGCCCACTGTAGGGTTAGTCAACAATGCTCAACGCGAACATCAAGAATTTATGGAAAGTGTCGCGGCAGTTGCCAAAGAAAATGGCGCAGTGATCACTGCCTTATCAGCCAATGGCAGCGCGGTCTTTCCTGCCGATGATGACTATACGGCGTTATGGCAATCGTATGCCGATAAAAAACAAACCATCACTTTTGGATTAGATCAGCGCGCTGCACTGTGGTGCGAGTGGACGCCTAAAGCATTTGGCAGCGATTTACACATTCAAGTGAATGGACAATCTGTCCATTTATCACTCGCAGCAGCAGGCGAGCATAACGTACGCAATGCCTTAGCGGCGTTTGCCGCAGCGCGTGCTGTGGGCATTGATGTTGACTGCATCGTGCGCGGCTTACAGGCGTTCGTTCCCGTTGCGGGGCGCTTGCAACGCAAGAATGCAGCGAACGGTGCATTAGTGATCGATGATACCTACAACGCTAATCCAGATTCAGTCCGTGCTGCGATTGATGTGTTGGCTATGTCGCCATCGCCGCGCACATTGATATTGGGTGATATGGGCGAGGTCGGTTCTGAAGGCGTAGCGTTTCATGAAGAAATTGGTTCATATGCACGCACGCGTCACATTGATCAGTTATTTACGTTAGGTACCTTGGCGCGTCATGCCAGCCTGGCTTTTGGTAGCGCAGGCCGTCATTTTGATGACGTCGATACATTGAATAACGAGCTAGGCCATACCTCGTCTAATGCGAGCATTCTCATCAAAGGATCACGCTTCATGAAAATGGAACGCGTCGTAGAACGCCTGACGGGCATTTTAGTAGGAGGTCATTGAGATGCTGCTCTGGCTAGCACAACATTATCAAGACCAGCTTGGAGCGTTGAGGGTATTCAACTTCATTACTTTTCGGGCGGTCTTTGCCACGCTGACGTCATTAATGATTGGCTTGCTGTTTGGGCCGATTGTGATTCGCTTACTCACCACATTAAAGGTAGGGCAGGCAGTCCGAACCGATGGACCGCAAACGCATTTGGTGAAATCCGGTACGCCAACCATGGGTGGCGTATTGATATTGATAGGCATCGGTGTTTCAACCTTGCTCTGGATTGATTGGACTAATCGCTTTGTTTGGCCTGTGCTGATTGTTACGCTGGGTTTTGGTGTGATTGGTTGGGTCGATGATTACCGCAAGGTGGTCTACAAAGATCCGAACGGTATGCGCTCGCGTGAAAAATACATGTGGCAATCCTTAATTGGATTGCTCGCTGCCTTTTATTTAGCGTTTTCTGTTTCGGGCCCAACCAATACCGCTGTTCTTGAATTGTTTATGTCGTGGGTCCAGTCTGGCTTTTCAATAGAATTGCCGCCAACAGCGGATTTGATTGTTCCATTTTTTAAGACCGTCAGCTATCCCTTAGGCGTTTGGGGTTTTATTGCGCTTACCTATTTCGTTATCGTCGGTACCAGTAATGCGGTCAATCTAACGGATGGTTTGGATGGCTTAGCGATCATGCCGACCGTGATGGTGGGATCAGCACTTGGCATCTTTGCCTATTTGACCGGAAGTGCGACCTACGCAAAATATTTATTGATTCCTCACATACCCGGTGCGGGTGAGTTACTGATTTTTTGTGGCGCGATGGCAGGTGCTGGCTTGGCATTCTTATGGTTTAACGCCTATCCCGCACAAGTTTTTATGGGTGATGTCGGTGCGCTTGCCTTGGGTGGTGCTTTAGGCACGATTGCTGTGATCGTTCGTCAAGAGATCGTGTTGTTAATCATGGGTGGCGTATTCGTAGTCGAGACCTTGTCAGTTATGTTGCAAGTCGCGTATTTCAAGTACACCAAAATGAAAACCGGTGTGGGTAAACGCGTTTTGCTGATGGCGCCGTTACATCATCATTATGAACAAAAAGGTTGGAAAGAAACGCAAGTGGTCGTTCGCTTCTGGATTATTACCATGATGCTGGTGTTGTTTGGCTTGTCGACGTTAAAGCTGCGCTAACTCGTAAAAAATAAAACGAACGAATAAACAATAATGAACTACGCAGGTAAACACGCATTGGTGTTGGGACTCGGTGAATCGGGACTGGCGATCGCGCATTGGCTGTCGGATGCTGGCGTACGCCTGCGTGTTGCCGATACGCGTGCATTCCCTGATCGTTTATCTGCGCTGCGTGAAAATGTGCCCACAGCAGAATTTATTGCTGGCGAGTTTGCGCCGTCACTATTAGACAATATTAATTTCATCATTCTGAGTCCGGGTTTATCGCCTTTGAATGAATTGACACTTATATTGGCAGCCGCGCAGGAAAAAAACATTCCTGTATGGGGTGAAATTGAATTATTCGCACAGGCGCTCGCAGCGTTAAAAGAACGACGTGCTTATCAACCAAAAATAATCGCCATTACTGGCACCAATGGCAAAACAACGGTTACCCGTTTGACGGGGGAGTTATGTCGTGCCGCCGGTCTGTCCGTCAAAGTCGCTGGCAATATCAGCCCAGCGGCACTCGATGTATTACGCGAGGCCGTCGCTACAGACACCTTGCCTGATGTTTGGGTGCTTGAGTTATCCAGCTTTCAGCTTTACAGCACCTACACCTTGCGCGCAGATGCAGCCACGGTATTAAACATCTCACAAGATCATTTGGATTGGCATGGCGATATGAACGAGTACGCCAAAGCCAAAGAGCGCATTTTTGGTCCAGAAACCATTCGCGTATTGAATCGCGATGATGCACGTGTAATGAAAATGACTGTACGCGATGCTCCCTGCACCAGCTTTGGGATCAACGCGCCGACAGAAGCTGATGCATTTGGATTAGTCGAAGAGCATGGCATGCGCTGGTTAGTGCAAGCCATTAGTGCCGACGATGACGGTGAAAAGAAAAAACGCGGTAAGCAAAAAGAACCGGCTGAGATTTTTGTTAATCGACTGATGCCTGCAGACGCATTAAAGATACGCGGGTTGCATAACGCCAGCAATGTGCTGGCTGCTTTGGCGTTGTGTCGTTCTATTGATTTACCACTAGCTCCGCTATTGCATGCAGCTCGACAGTATCAAGGTGAGCCGCACCGTGTCGAGGCTATCGCGACTATTCGAGGTGTCGACTATATCGACGATAGCAAAGGCACCAATGTGGGTGCGACGATAGCTGCTCTCAATGGATTGGGATCTGA
>JBIIQR010000101.1:0-5788 GCA_044341985.1 Burkholderiaceae bacterium | reverse complement strand
GTGCCAATCCGCAGCGCAGCGATACCAGTGATTCAATCGCACTTCACCACAAAAATGTAGCATCAACGTCTCTAGCGGTGGCGCTGGGTCGAACTCAAAACGCACGTTGTGTAATTCTTCTTCGGTCGGCACCAACTCAGGACGAAAACGTCTCAAGTACTCCATCAACACCAATGAATGTTTTTGTTCTTCAAAGAACCACACCGACATGAACGCAGAAAAATCACTGTCGTGTCGGTTATCGCGTAAAAACATTTCGGTGGCAGGCAAGGCCGCCCACTCAGTGATGGCGTTCATGCGTATGGTTTGCGCCTGCTCATCAGATAATTGAGCCGCGTCGAACTGATCCCATGGAATGTCTTTTTCCATGTTCCAGCGTACTTGCTCAAGCGAGCGAAAGAGTTCGGGATACAGCATGTATGAGTGATATCTAGTTTTGTTTAATGTAAGAAGTTTACCAACAAAGAGTGACAGTACGATTGCGAATATGGCTCAAAAATACTGGGCAATCAAGTAAGCAAACACTGACTTTGACAATAAATAAGCATTTTGATAATGATCTTTGGGCAAAACCAGTACGGGGCTACAAAGCATCGATCGTATCCAATATCTGCTGAGCATGCAGCTTTACCCGCGCGCGCTCGCCAGCATCTAATTTTTGTAAATTCTTTGTCATCAACGCGGTACGTGGATTCGACGATAAGCTTGCTTCATGGCGATCTATAAAATTCCAGTACAGAGTCGTGTAGGGACACGCGTTATCACCCGCGCGAAGTTTGGGATCATATTTGCACGAAGTGCAGTAATTACTCTGACGGCCTATGTAAGCACCGCTCGCCACATACGGCTTACTAGTAAATCGACTACCGCAGGCATGCAATGCCATGCCGGCTGTGTTGGGCAATTCAACCCACTCAATCGCATCAACATAAATCGCTAAAAACCAGTCTCCTACCTGTTGTGGCGATAGCTGAGCCAGGGTCGCGAAATTTCCAATAACCATCAATCGTTGGATGTGATGGGCATAGCCCCATTCCATGGTTTGTTTCAAGCTATCGCGCATGCAAGCCATGTCCGTTTCACCGGTCCAAAACCACGCAGGTAGATCACGCTCTGCTTGGTAGTGATTCGCCTGTTTTAAACGCGGCATATCCAACCAATACACACCGCGAATAAATTCACGCCATCCCAACACTTGACGAATAAACCCTTCGGCACTTTCCAAACTCACCTTACTCTGTTGATAGGCACGCTCAACGGCTGCAATTACCTCTCGAGGATTGAGTAAATGCAAATTTAATGCGGCCGATAGCAGTGAATGCCAACCCAAAGGCGTATTAGTCCACATGGCATCTTGATACTGGCCAAACGACACCAAACGCTGAGCCACAAACACGTCTAGCGCATGCAAAGCCTGCTCGCGAGTCACTGGCCATGCGAAATTGTCAAGTTGACCAGGGTGATCAGGGAAAAATTTTTCGACTAAATGAATTACTTCCTCAGTTACGGCATCGGGCGCAAAAAACGCAGGCTCTGGTATCGCGCCAGGCCCCGTGCGTTTTGGGTAAGCGCTGCGGTTATCCTCATCAAAATTCCATTGACCGCCCACTGGCTCATCACCCTTCACCAATACATTGAATCGTTTACGCATTACGCGATAGAAAAATTCCAAGCGAAGTTCTTTTTTGCCTTTACCCCATTGCGCAAATTCAGTTCTACTACACATAAAGTGCGTGTCATCCAACATGCGCAGTGGAACCTTCTCTGTAGCGCACACGGACTCTATGAGTTGTTGCATACGCCATTCCCCTGGCTCGACCACACGCAGTGCTTGCGGACGATGTCGCTGCAAAGCGTTAGTTAATCGCTCTGCAAACGTGGGCGGTTGCGAATCATTGAGTTGAATATAGTCAAATGGCCATCCACGTGCGGCCACTTGGTTGATGTAGTGACGCATCGCCGAAAGAAAAAGTGCAATGCGCGCCTTGTGAGACCAGACATAGTTAGCTTCACCAGTAGCTTCTATCATCAGCAGACTATCCAGAGTCGGATCGAAGCCTTCTAAAGCAGGACTATCGAAATTCAGCTGGTCGCCCAGGACCAAAATGAGGTTGCGCATTGATCTCTTAAATTAAGTAATGCCATTGCACGATTTTTTTTGAACTCCGCCGTGGCGAATCCGCAGGAAATTTCAAAAATAAAAACGTATTCATGCCCGCAGGATGCTTTACACCCTATGTGTGGGAATACGCTAGAATGATTTAACAGTGTAAGTTAAATCCCTAAGGTAGCAAGCCACCATGAAAAAAATTCTATTCCTTCGAATGACCATGCGCTCTATTATCAAGCTTGCGACTTTAGCATTCGCTTTTATGCTAATGCCAGTTTTAGCCACTGCAGAAGAATGTCCTGCACTGCTAAATCACAAATTTAATCGTCTACAGGATGATTCACCTCAAAATCTCTGTCAGTACGCTGGCAAAGTGACACTTGTCGTTAACACGGCTAGCTATTGTGGCTTTACCTCCCAATACGAAGGATTAGAAAAACTGTATGCGAATTACAAGGATAAAGGCTTAGTGATTTTGGGCTTTCCATCGAATGACTTCAGCCAAGAACCAGGCAATAGCAAGGAAATTGCTGATTTCTGTTACAACACTTACGGCGTGAAGTTCCCCATGTTTGCCAAGTCCTCCGTCAAAGGTAAGGAAGCGAATGCTTTGTTTGCTGCCTTGGTAAAAGCCGGCGCAAAATCGCCCGCATGGAATTTCAATAAATATTTAATCGATCGCGATGGCAAACTGGTTGGCAGTTACGGCAGCACCACACGTCCCGATGAAAAAGCGTTTGTGAACACACTAGAAAAAGCGCTGGCAAGCCAATAGATTTGCAAAGCGTATTGTTCACCGTGCGCAGTACCAGTAAACGTTTATAGCTGCGATGCCTTCTCCGACTTTGTCGGATGTATTGTCTAGGTGATCTTCCCCCAAGTCGTATTTATCCCGGACTGGCTTCGCTGCTTTTTTATTCTCTGATAGCCTTAGGCAATACGCTTCACGTGCGAAGGTAAATTTCAACGCTCGTACTTGAAACTGTAGCTTGAGTATTTCTTTATTTCCCCACCGTTTGGATTGAGCATGAAAGTCGCCGTTATAGGATCAGGTATTTCGGGGCTGACAGCTGCGTGGCGGCTGTCACGCGATGGCCATGAAGTTTCTCTTTTTGAATCTGGCACCTATTTCGGTGGGCACACCAATACGGTCGATATCACATTGGATGGCATCACACACGGCGTAGACACGGGCTTTTTAGTATTTAATAACCGCACCTATCCCAATCTGATTCGGCTATTTGAAGAATTGAAGGTCGAGACTTCGGCCAGTGACATGTCATTCGCCGTAAAAATCCCACTTCCCGATGGCAGTACGCTGGAGTGGGCTGGCGCTGATCTTGATACTGTTTTTGCTCAGCGGCGTAATCTATTTAATAGGCCATTTTTGCGAATGCTAAAAGATATCATTCGCTTCAATCGACAAACCACCGCCATGGCCAAAACCGACGGCAAGCTCGAATCAATTTCAGTGGGTGAGTTTCTTGATCGCTACAACTACAGTAGTGAGTTTCGTCACTGGTATTTGCTGCCCATGGCCGGTTGTATCTGGTCGTGCCCTACTGAACAAATGTTAGCTTTTCCTTTAGCTACCTTTGTGCGCTTTTGTAGTAATCATGGTTTGATTCAAATTACCAATCGCCCGCAGTGGCGCACCGTTACCGGTGGAGCAAAGCACTACGTACAAAAAATACTGCCTACTATCGCGCACACCTTTTTAAATACGCCGGTCCGCTCAGTAACGCGCATTGGTATGGGCACTCCAGAAATACGAATAGAAACTGCTACCGGAACGAAGATCGTTGAACACGTCGTTTTGGCAACGCACAGCGATCAAAGTCTCGCGATGCTCTCTGATGCCAGCGCAGATGAAAAACATATTCTGTCGGCCGTTCGGTATCAACCTAATCACGCCATTTTGCACACAGATACAGCGTGCCTACCCAACATAGAAAAAGCCTGGTCTGCATGGAATTACGAAACAGCCGGCACGCCCGAGCCTCGCGTCTGCGTGCACTATTTGCTTAACAAGCTTCAACCGCTGCCGTTTAAACAATCCGTCATTGTCACTCTTAATCCCGTATCACGCATTGAGCCTAAAAAAATCATTGCTGAGTTTAATTATTCCCATCCCATTTTCGATAGAGCGGCTATCGCAGCACAAAACGCACTGCCCTCCATTCAAGGACGGCGAAACACGTGGTTCGCGGGTGCTTGGACGGGCTATGGATTCCATGAAGATGGTCATAAATCAGGGCTACAGGTAGCCCGCGCCATTGACGGGCGTTCGGCCAGCGCATGATATGAAAGCAATCGCTAATAAACCGCTGCTGAGCATGGGCCTCGTTCGGCATAGTCGCTTGCGACCTGCTGGCAATACGTTTAGTTATAGCGTGTTCACGCTGATGCTTCCAATCAGAACTCTGGCTAAGGCTGGTTTTTCAAATGGCGTGTGTTCACGTAATCGATTTAATCTGCTGTCGTTTCATGATCGTGATCACGGTGATGGAACGACACCGTTAATGACTTGGATAGATCACGTATTGAAGTCCGAAAATATCCACGATGCGGATGGTGAAATCTGGCTACAGGCATTTCCTCGTGTACTAGGCTATGTCTTTAACCCCGTCTCTTTCTGGTTTTGTCATCGTGCAGACGGCGCCTTGCGCGCGATTGTGTGCGAAGTAAACAATACGTTTGGGGAGCGCCACTTCTATCTACTCGATACCGGATCGGTTATGCCGTGGGGCTTACAACTCACATCGAAAAAAGTCTTTCATGTGTCGCCCTTCTGCGCAGTCGAAGGCAGCTATCGCTTTCGCTTTATGCGCACAACCAAAAAAGTTAACAATATAGATAGAGAATGTGTCGTCGCTCGAATTGATTATCACGATGATCAAGGTCCGCTGCTACTCACTAGCATTTCAGGACGCTTAGAGCCACTCACTACACGCAGTGCAGCCAAGGCTTTTATCCGCCATCCACTGATGACAATAGGGGTAATTGGGCGCATTCACTGGCAAGCGCTTAAACTGTTTACTAAACGCGTACCGTTCTTTAGCAAACCCCTTCCACCACCCACGCCACTAAGCCGATGAACAAGCCCTCGTCTACCTCCATCAGTTTCAAGGAAGGCATGTCAGAAAGCCCTGCCATGCACAGCAAGGCACCCGCTCAGGTTCAATTACTTCTGCGTATGCTGTCGCGAGTCGAGCATGGCACATTGAAACTGGAATGCCCCGATGGAAAACTACTGAAATTCGGTAACGAAGATCCAACAGTTACTCTGTCTCTAAAAAGTTGGGAACCTTGTTTAGCCGCTATACGTTCTGGTGATATTGGTTTCGCTGAAAGCTATCTACAAGGTGAGTGGCAAACGGACAATCTCGCACAATTAATTGAGCTATTCATCCACAATCGCAATGCACTTGAATCAGCGATCTATGGAAGTTGGTGGGGAAGTCTGCTGTATCGAGTCAAACATCTGTTTAATCGTAATTCGCGTGCTGGCAGTCGTCGCAACATTCATGCGCACTACGATATCGGGAATAGCTTTTATACCTTGTGGCTTGATCCATCGATGACG
This sequence comes from Burkholderiaceae bacterium, assembly GCA_044341985.1. GTDB lineage: Bacteria > Pseudomonadota > Gammaproteobacteria > Burkholderiales > Burkholderiaceae_D > Pernthalerella. The sequence goes on along the minus strand of JBIIQR010000101.1, from coordinate 92 downwards.
TATTCCAGCGCCTTATTTGCGCAACCGGAATTCACCCTGCAACAAGCACAGCTCGCAAAATACGAACGCATATTTTCTGAAATTAATGCGGG
>JBIIQR010000100.1:0-5811 GCA_044341985.1 Burkholderiaceae bacterium | reverse complement strand
TTTCTTTTGATGATGTATGCGTCACAGGAATTTCTTCGAGAATGTCTTGCGCAGATTCCACCAATTTTGCACCTTGCCGAATGAGCTGATGACATCCCTTCGAAAGCGGCGAATGGATAGAACCAGGAATGGCAAACACATCGCGTCCTTGTTCAAGTGCACTTCGAGCAGTAATGAGTGAGCCGGATTGCGCGGCTGCTTCGACCACCAAAACACCTTGTGATAATCCGCTGATGATGCGATTGCGACGTGGAAAATTGGATGCAATGCCCGGAGTGCCCAGCGGGTATTCGCTCACTAAGCAACCGTGCACGGCGATTTGATGCGCCAACTCGCGGTGTTTAGCGGGATACACCAGATCAAGACCTGTGCCTGTGACAGCGACGGTGGACCCCTCCGTCGCTATTTCGCTGAGTGCGCCCTCATGCGCCGCGCCGTCGATGCCTAACGCGAGACCTGAAACAACCGTCAGCCCGCCAGCACTGAGTACTTGCGCAAAGCGTCGCGCGTTTTGTATACCTTGCAATGTGGCGTTACGGCTACCTACTATCGCGATTGATTTTCGTGTCAATAATTCTGCGCGACCTTTGACGTATAAAATCGGCGGCGGATCAGCAATAGTCAGTAACGAAGTGGGGTAGTTAGCATCACCAAACGTAAGAACCTGATTTCCTAAGTGATTGCACCACTCCAGCGTGGCCTCGATTTGTGTGCGGATACGATCATCGGGTGCCGAGCTAAGCGTTAACGCGAGTTTTTCATGCACACATTTTTGCAACGCCGAATAATTGGCTCCGAAAATATTTTCTGGCAAGCCAAAATGACTCAGCAATTCGCGTGCGGTTTGTGGCCCCACACCCTCAGTCAACATTAGCCTTAGCCAATCAGCGAGGCCCTCGGTGTGTGTCATGGTGCTTCCGTATCGGGTGAAATGATCGAGTCGCCAATGGTGATGGCGTCGCGCGCTTGCATGATCATGGCGAGAGAGATTCTTTCTTGTACTTTGAACACCAGTAACGTTCCAATGGCTTTATTGTTGATCGAATTTAATAAAGAATTTTCATTCGAACGGATTCTAACGTGCCGCACCACCTTGACCACGCTACCGGGATCTAGCCCGTGTGCCGAGCCACGATTGATCACCACGATGTCATGCATTCTGGCCCAACGGCCATCGTGCAATATCGCCGCCAGCTTACCCTCCACGATTTTGCCGGGGTGTGGAAACAGAGGGGCGAGCTGTGAATCGCTGACGGGCACCAGTTTGTCACCCGTATTGAATTCTTTTTCTGAACGCGTAATGTCGAATTTATGAATCGTGTCGATGCGTTGATTCAGCCGAACCCGACCGATATATAGTCCGGCCATGCCTAGGTATTGCCTGGTGTCGGGGTCGACAATCTGATGCTTTAATCGGAATACATCGAATTGTTCGTAAGATCCCACATCCCCAATCACAAAAACGGTATCGCCTTTACCTGCCATCACACGACCGCTTTCAATTTCTCGGATGGTCGGGGCATTGGGAAGAGCGTATGAGCTGATTAGCGATGTTCGCGCGAATAAATTTTGTAATTTTTCCGAGAGCAGTGGTAGCGGCGATCGATCGATGGGTGTGCTTCGTATCGATGGTTCCAAGTCCAGTAAGGGGGCGGAGTCCGATTGGTCGGCTTCGATGCTAAGCGAGCCACTCGAGCGGTTTAGTACAATGACTTGGCCCGGGTAAATCCAGTGCGGGTTGTGGATCAGGCTTTGGTTTGGCTTCCATACGTTGGGCCAGCACCACGGGTTGTTTAAAAATACAGCAGCGATATCCCACAAAGTGTCACCGCTGCGTACGTGATGTTTATCAGGCGCGTTTACGGCCCACTCACAGGCGTTTGCTGACCCTGCTGCATGCAGGGGTAAAAAGCCAGCCAGCAAAACGGTTAGCAGCAGGGCTGTGCTAAACTTTTTCATTGAATTTTCCTTGGGATTGAGTACGCCGGTGGTTGAGTGAAAGACGACGCGAATTTTGCGCGAGCCCCTCATCACATAGGATCTGCAATCCCCTATTTTTTTCGTTTGTTGCGCAAAAGCTGTATGGCTCTCTTATCTATCCTCCGCTATCCCGATCCACGTCTGCATAAAATTGCTAAGCCAGTGACGGATTTTGATGATCGCTTGAAGCAGTTGATTGCCGACATGGCGGAGACTATGTACGAAGCGCCTGGCATAGGCTTGGCTGCGACGCAAGTCGATGTTCATCAACAAGTGATTGTTATGGACACCTCCGATACCCGTGATCAATTGCGCGTTCTAATCAATCCGCAGATTGTCTGGGCCAGCGACGACCGTCAGGTGTACGAGGAAGGTTGTCTTTCTGTGCCGGGAATTTACGATGGCGTTGAGCGGCCTTCACGAGTACGAGTTCGCTCGTGCGATGTGGATGGCAATTCACATGAATTTGAAGCGGACGGCTTACTCGCAGTCTGTGTGCAACATGAGATGGATCATCTCAAAGGCACAGTGTTTGTTGAATATCTGTCACCACTCAAGCGTAATCGCATTAAAAGCAAGCTGCAAAAAGAAGAGCGAGAGCTTAAAAAAGAACGCCATCCTATGGCCGCTCGCTAATTGCTACGAACGTACTGATTAAATAAAAACCTGATATTTCTCGATTAATGGCGCTAAGCTAAGCGCTTAATTTTCTTGGCCCCGCGTCGCACAGCTACGCTGGCTCGCCATAAAATACGCAATAAATCACATCTCCCTGGCTCCGGCGTTCAGCCCGCACCTATAATCACATCATGAAAGTTATATTTGCCGGCACACCGGAGTTCGCTGCAGTTGCGCTTGCACAGTTGCATGAGGCGGGTTTTGAGATTCCGCTGGTGTTAACTCAGCCCGATCGTCCTGCAGGTCGCGGCATGCAATTACAGCCCTCTCCCGTCAAAAGCTATGCGTTAAAGCATGGCATACCCGTTGCACAGCCCGAGTCGTTGCGTCTGGATGGCAGACACCCTGATCAGGCGGCCGTCGCCCATGCGCAGCTCAAAGCCACAGAGCATCAGGTGATGGTGGTAGCTGCTTATGGTTTGATTCTTCCTGCATCAATACTTTCCATACCCCCCCTGGGTTGTTTGAATATTCACGCCTCGTTGTTACCGCGTTGGCGAGGCGCGGCACCGATACATCGCGCAATCGAGGCGGCTGACAGCGAAACGGGCATTACGATCATGCAAATGGATGAGGGTTTAGATACCGGCCCGATGTTGCTGATGCGAAGCGAGCACATTAACGCAACGGATACGACCGGCTCATTGCACGATCGTCTTGCTGCAGTGGGCGGTGAGTTAATCGTTGAGGCGCTAAAAAAATTGCAGCATGGTGGCTTATCAGCGCAAGCTCAACCAGCCGAAGGCATGACTTACGCAGCAAAAATTTCAAAGCACGAAGCTGATCTGGATTTTCGTTTGCCAGCACTGACTCTGCTCAGGCGCATTCATGCCTTCAATCCTTTCCCCGGCGCGGTGGCTCACCTACATGAAACAGCTGTAAAAATCTGGCAAGCAAGTTCGGTCGAAGCCCAGGGAAAGCCTGGCGAAATTCTCTCGGCAACATCAGAAGGTGTCATCGTCGCCTGCGGTACCGGCGCCTTAAAATTATTGGAACTACAAAAGCCGGGTGGTAAGCGTCTGTCGGTGGTTCAGTTTATTCAGGGTTTTGCCATGGAGCCTGGGCAGTGCTTCCAAATTAAACAGTGAATTCCCGTATAATTCATTAGCGCCGATTTGATTAAACCAGTCAAAATCCAGCTTGCGGGCGCCGAGATGCTGTAAGGCTCTCAATAAATACTGCTAAAGCGGCGCGCATACCCGGCTACGCTTTGCAGGCCGGGTTTTTTTATTTGCGCACTTCCTATATAAATTCATGAAACGCGACGCGATCTCAACCACCGAAGCTCACTTACGACAATTGCTGTCCCAACGCATCCTGATACTTGATGGAGCAATGGGTACGATGATTCAGCGTTATAAGTTAAGTGAAGAAGATTATCGAGGTACGCGCTTCGCCGACTTTTCTGTTCCGGGCAAAGAGATTTTCGTTAAGGGCAATAATGAATTGCTCACGTTAACCCAGCCGCACGTCATTCAAGAGATACACGAACAATACCTCGAGGCGGGTGCCGATCTGATCGAAACCAATACCTTTGGTGCGACGACGATTGCGCAAGATGATTACCATATGGCGCATCTGGCGTACGAGATGAATCTTCACGCCGCACGCATTGCACGCGCAGCCTGCGATAAATATTCGACACCAGATAAGCCGCGTTTTGTTGCCGGCGCGCTTGGCCCCACTCCTAAGACTGCATCGATTTCACCCGACGTGAATGATCCCGGCGCGCGTAATGTGACGTTCGATCAATTGGTAGCTGCTTATCATGACCAGGTGCGCGCATTAGTTGAAGGTGGTTCGGATGTGCTGTTAGTAGAAACGGTATTCGACACACTCAACTGCAAAGCCGCACTATTTGCGATTGATCAGTTCTTTGAAGAGACCAACCAAAAACTGCCGATTATGATTTCTGGAACCGTGACCGATGCATCGGGTCGCGTGTTGTCGGGTCAAACGGTGACAGCCTTTTGGAATTCGGTACGTCACGCACGGCCGTTAACCATCGGACTTAATTGCGCATTGGGCGCCGCATTAATGCGCCCGTATGCTGAAGAGTTATCGAAGATCGCCGAGACCTTCGTCTGTATCTATCCGAATGCGGGGTTGCCCAATCCTATGTCGGATACGGGCTTCGATGAAACGCCCGACGTGACTTCCTCGCTGCTCAAGGACTTCGCCGAAAGCGAGTTTGTGAATATTGCGGGTGGCTGCTGCGGCACCACGCCCGAGCATATTAAAGCGATTGCAGAGACGGTAAAAAGCATTTCTCCGCGCGTTATTCCAACGCACTTGCATCACATGCGTTTGTCGGGATTAGAGCCCTACGTCATTGATGAAGATTCTTTGTTCGTTAACGTAGGCGAGCGCACCAACGTTACTGGTTCAAAAGCTTTCGCGCGCATGATTTTGAATGAGCAGTACGAAGAAGCCTTAGCGGTGGCTAGGCAGCAAGTTGAAAATGGCGCGCAAATCATCGACATCAACATGGATGAAGCCATGCTTGATTCGGTGGCGGCGATGACGCGCTTTTTGAATTTGATTGCTTCAGAGCCCGATATCGCCCGTGTGCCCATCATGATCGATTCGTCCAAATGGTCAGTGATCGAAGCAGGCTTGAAGTGCGTTCAGGGTAAGGCGATTGTTAATTCGATTTCGCTCAAAGAAGGTGAAGAAGAGTTTCAGCGCCAAGCCAAACTCTGCCGCCGCTATGGCGCGGCAGTGATTGTGATGGCCTTTGATGAAAAAGGTCAGGCTGACACGTATCAACGCAAAATTGAAATTTGTGAGCGTGCCTATCGCATGCTGACCGAGGTGGTGGGTTTCCCTCCTGAAGATATTATTTTCGATCCAAATATTTTTGCGATCGCTACCGGTATCGAAGAGCACAACAATTACGCGGTTGATTTTATCGAAGCTACTCGTTGGATACGTGAAAACCTTCCCCATGCAAAAATCAGTGGCGGTGTATCGAATGTGAGTTTTTCATTCCGCGGTAATGATCCTGCACGCGAGGCAATTCATACGGTATTTTTGTATCACGCTATTCGTGCGGGTATGAGTATGGGTATCGTGAATGCGGGTATGGTCGGCGTCTACGATGATCTCGATCCTGAATTGCGTGAGCGCGCTGAAGACGTGGTGTTAAATCGT
>JBIIQR010000099.1:0-5840 GCA_044341985.1 Burkholderiaceae bacterium | reverse complement strand
ATTTCTAGCGCCCTCGCCCATGACATGTATTTCAGAATGGTCGATCCGGAAGCATCTAGTCTGCGACAAGTCACTATTTCGAAATTACTATTGTTAGTCGTTGCGCTGCTAGCTACCTATGCAGCATCACTCAGACCCGCCGACATCCTATCTCTCGTCAGTGCCGCCTTCTCCTTGGCCGCCTCTACACTTTTTCCTGCACTTGTTTTGGGCGTTTTTTGGAAACGAGCGAACCAGCAAGGGGCGATAGCTGGCATGCTCACAGGCTTTTTTGTCTGCCTCATCTATTTGGTGCAAACCAGTCCTGCTTTAGGCGGTGACATAAGTCACCAATGGTTTCATATCGCACCTGTGTCTGCGGGAATTTTTGGTGTGCCCGCTGCCTTCCTTGCCATCATCATCGTGTCACTCATCACGGATCCTCCCGGCCCGGACGAATTAGCCATGCTAGAAAATTTGCGAAGACCATAATGTTTCTTCGCTGGCACATTTCTTGATACATAGCCCAGACATTCCCACCATTTAATCTGCGGGGTTCTGGGCCCATGGCCAATTTTTTCAATGAAATGTACGTCGATGGCGGCGCAGAGGTCCGTCCTCATTACCGTGCATTCGAAGACTGGTTAGCGGAGCAACCCTCCGATATGCTGGCTCGCAAACGCGCTGAAGCCGATCTCATTTTTCGCCGCGTTGGCATTACCTTCGCCGTTTACGGCAGTGATGCAGGTACTGAACGATTAATCCCATTTGACATCATCCCGCGCATCATTCCCTCGTCAGAGTGGCGGCAACTGCAAACCGGTTTAAAACAGCGCGTACAAGCACTCAATCTCTTCATCCACGACATTTACCACGACCAAAATATCGTAAAAGCCGGTGTGCTACCGGCTGATCAGGTATTTCGCAATGCGCAGTATCGGCCAGAGATGCAAGGTATTTCAGTTGCCTCAGATATTTATGCGCATATCGCCGGTGTAGACATAGTGCGTGCAGGCGCAGGTGAGTTCTACGTACTTGAAGATAACTTGCGCGTACCGTCGGGCGTGTCGTACATGCTGGAAGATAGAAAAATGATGATGCGGTTATTTCCCGATTTATTTGCACGTCATAAAGTTGCACCGGTTGCTCATTACCCCGATCTTTTGCTCGATATGCTGCGCTCCGTCGCGCCGCAAGGCGTTGACAATCCTACCGTCGTTGTTATGACACCCGGTATGTATAACTCAGCGTATTTCGAGCACGCCTTTTTAGCGCAACAGATGGGCGTAGAACTGGTTGAAGGACAAGACCTGTTTGTCAACGATAACCATGTCTACATGCGCACTACACGTGGCCCCAAACGTGTCGACGTGATTTATCGTCGAGTCGATGATGACTTTCTTGATCCCTTAGTTTTTCGATCGGATTCATCACTGGGTGTTGCAGGCTTATTGTCGGTGTATCGTGCCGGTCGAGTCACGCTCGCGAATGCCATAGGCACGGGTGTCGCCGATGACAAATCTATCTACCCCTATGTGCCCGACATGATTCGGTTTTATTTGTCGGAAGAGCCGATCCTAAATAATGTACCCACCTATCAGTGTCGTAAAAAAGAGGAACTGCAATACACCTTAGATCATCTTTCAGAATTGGTTGTTAAAGAAGTTCACGGCGCTGGCGGCTACGGCATGCTGGTGGGTCCTGCATCAACCAAAGCAGAAATCGAAGCCTTCCGTGACCGACTCATAGCAAAACCTGAAGGCTACATCTCTCAACCTACCTTAGCGTTGTCTGCCTGTCCTACTTACGTTGAGTCAGGCATCGCACCTCGACACATTGATTTGCGCCCATTTGTTTTATCTGGAAAAACCGTGACCATGGTGCCCGGTGGTTTAACACGCGTCGCCCTGAAAGAGGGATCACTCGTGGTGAATTCATCGCAAGGTGGCGGCACCAAAGATACCTGGGTTTTGGAGAATTAATATGCTGAGTCGCACCGCCGATCATTTATTTTGGATGGCTCGTTACACTGAGCGCGCTGAAAATACAGCACGCATGCTGGATGTGAATATACAAACACAGCTACTCCCACAATCAGCCGAAGCGGCTGAACAAGGATGGCGTGCCGTACTCGGTATCTCCGAGTTGCAACCTGCGTTTGATGAAAAATATGGACTCGTTTCACGCAAAGATGTGATTGATTTCATGGTGCGAGATCCGGATAACGGCTCATCTATCCTTTCTTGTTTAACTCAGGCGCGTGAAAATGCACGCGCAGTCCGCGGCACACTTACAACTGAAGTGTGGGAAACACAAAACACCACCTGGCTAGAAATGAATGTGCTATTAAAAGACAAAGTGCTGCAGCGCGATCCCAGTGAATTTTTCGAGTGGGTAAAACATCGCTCGCATCTTTCACGCGGCGTCACCATTGGTACGATGCTTAAAGATGAAGCGTTTTATTTCATACGCTTAGGGACATTTCTTGAGCGCGCAGATAATACCGCTCGATTGTTGGATGTAAAATTTCACAGTGATAACCTCACGCTGCTGGGAGCTGCGGATAGAGATTTTTATCATTGGGCCGCGGTGTTGCGATCAGTATCCGCATTTGAAACCTACCGCAAAGCCTATCGCGATGTGATTACACCCGAGCGCGTTGCTGAATTATTGATTTTACGTGGTGATATGCCACGCTCTCTGATCGCCTGCATGAATGAAGTCATTAATAATTTAGCCGAAGTGCACAATGACATTTCAGCCGAGACTGAACGCTTTGCCGGACGACTTCATGCCGATCTCAAATTTAATAGCATGGACGATATCTTGAAACACGGACTGCATGACTATCTGACTGAATTCCTGGAACACGTGTACGAGCTTGGTAATCGTGTCAGTCGTGATTTCTTGCTTCCGCTTGCGGCATGAAAAATCTAACGCTCTCCATACGACACGAAACTTTGTATCGATATGAGAAACCTGTCGGATATACCTTGCAGCTGCTGCGCTTAACTCCGCGCACAGAAATGGGTCAACGCATACAGCAGTGGCAAATTACTACGCTGGGCAAACGACAAAGCTCCATCGATGCATTTGGCAATAGCAGCGATATGCTCACACTGGCTTTTCCTCATCAAGAAATCAGCATTATTGCCAGTGGCTTAGTCGAAGTGCAGGCGCCCGATCGCGGCCGCATGCCGGACAATGTCGCCATCTCGCCCCTGGCTTTTACCGTGCCTACGCGCTTGACCGAGCCCACTGAAACCATACGCGAATTTTCTAGTCGTCACTTATCGGCTCATGCTAATAGCTCGCAATTAATTAGTCTGGCTGAAGCTATCTGTTCTGAAGTGAGCTACCAGTCAGGCGCTACCGCAACCGAAAGTACGGCGGACGTAGCCTTAGCTTTAGGTAAAGGCGTGTGCCAAGATCACAGCCATCTTTTTATTGCGTGTTGCCATACGCTAGGTATCCCTGCCCGATATGTCTCGGGTTATCTTGATCCGGGCGATGTAGAGCATAGCGCCAGTCACGCTTGGATCGATGTCTGGGTTGAAGAGGCTGGCTACGCTGGCTGGATCAGCATTGATGTCACGCATGCCTGCTTACAGAGTGCAGGTTATTGCCGTTTGGCCGTTGGGAGAGATTATGAATCTGCTGCACCCATACGCGGTATACGCCGCGGGGGTGGTACTGAATCTATGTCGGTGAATGTAAAAGTAAGAGATATCGGCCGCTGATTTAGCTGCTCCTTCACAGATCCACCATACAACAATTATCTGTGCGCTAAAATGCCATTTTCGTCTTTGCGGGACTATCCATGACTTATTGCGTTGGGATGCGGCTGAATTCAGGACTGGTTTTTTTGTCGGATTCACGCACGAATGCGGGTGTTGATCATATCGGCAGCTTCCGAAAGATGACGCTGTTTGAAAATCCCGGCGACCGTATCATGGTGTTGCTAACTGCCGGTAATCTGTCTATCTCGCAGTCAGTACGACAAACAATTTCGGAATATCTCACTGCAGATGGCACTAGCATCTGGACCGCTTCATCAATGTATGAAGCAGCACAGATCGTCGGTGAATCAATACGTAGCGTACATAAGCGTGATGCCGAATCGCTAGAACAATTCGGCATTGATTTTAATGTCAGCCTGATTTTTGGTGGGCAAATTCGTGGTGAGCGCTGCCGGCTGTTTCAAATGTATTCAGCGGGTAATTTCATCGAATCCCACGATGAAAATCCTTATTTTCAGATCGGTGAATCAAAGTACGGTAAGCCGATTATTGATCGCGTTGTTACGCCGAACACACCCTTAGACGAAGCGGCCAAGTGCGCATTGATTTCTATGGACTCAACGCTGCGTTCAAATATTTCAGTAGGATTTCCGCTCGATCTCTTGCTCTATGATGAAGATGCACTGACGATTAGCCGCTTCGTCACCATCGATGAAAAAAATCAGTATTTTCAAATGCTTCGCAATTCATGGGGTAAGGAATTGCGATCAGTGTTCGAAGGCATTGCCGACCCTGTTTGGAATGCAGCTCCGGAAGCCACCAGCAACGTGTTATCAACGCGTGATAATTCAAATCAACCGGCACGCATCGCGCCTCCTGTGAGTATTGCACGTACCGCTTCCGTACACAGCCCATTGCAAACGCTGGCTGAAAATAGCGCTCGTAAGACACAGTACTAAGTAGCTTCATGATGCTTACTCACAACAGAGTTAAGTTTTACGACCACCCATCTTGCAAACGCATGAGCCTACCTAGATGCAACTGATTCAGCTGTTCCCCGTATCAACGATGATCAGATAATCCAGCGTTGAAGTATGGGGTACAAAAATCATACGGAAAAAACCATTGCAGAAAAAAATTTGGCTAACAAAGTAATTAATTAGATTTTTTTAGCTCATCTTTCAGCGTCTACTGACTAACTCTCTTTAAGAATTCATCTATTGCAGCAATCGTGGCTTCTTTACTTGTGGGCTCTATACGATTGCCTTCTATATCCCTTCCACCCTTGCTAGCCGCTACGATCATATCGTCGACGATGATATCCAGCACTTCCAGCGGTAACTCATTAGAGCGTGTAATTTTGTTTTCTTTCATGTGCTTACGTAGCTCGGCAATGACCACGTTCTGAGCCAGTGACGCCTCGATCTCATTGAAAATATTTATATCGAAACCGTACTCACCATCGGAGTCATCGAAGTCATCGAAGATCAGTGCAGTCAATGTCGTATTGAATGCTAAGGATTGTGAAAGAATCTGCGCATTATCATTATTGATAATCTGATACTTTAAATTCAGACCTTCCAGATGAGAATTCGAACGAATCATTTCACCAATAGACCAAAAATCTTGGTCGGATAAATCGATTTTCTGAAAACTGATAGTCTTTTTATATTTAAATTCAGGAAATGTAGTTAATGCCGCAGGAATGCATTGAATGACATCGCTATAAAAATCCTCCGCAACATCGTCACCATCCAGAAAAATCTCCATACCTATGCCATCAACTACCGATTTCAAAAACCAATAAGTCGCCTGTAGCACATCTTTTTTTACCCCGAGTCCCTGCTGATAAACAGATGCCAGTTCTAACTGAGCATCCGCAGAACCATTCCCTGCTGCTTTGAGATACCAGTTAAAAGCTTCGACATCATCTGTTTCGACGCCTTTGCCTTTAGCATACATCTCACCTATTATGAATTGAGCATTAGCATTGCCTCGCTCAGCCGCCTTACGGAACCAATACTCCGCTTGGGTTTGATCTTGTTTCACACCTAAGCCACGTTCGTACATCGTGCCCAAATTACACTGCGCATGAGCATGGCCTTGATCTGCCGCCTTGCG
>JBIIQR010000098.1:0-5861 GCA_044341985.1 Burkholderiaceae bacterium | reverse complement strand
TTTCCTAGTTCAGGGTGTGCTGGCGGGACCAAGACTGATCGTCGAGCGGCCCATCCGGGGCCGGGGACGGATTAAGTTGGGAAAGAGAAATCATGATTCAAACAGAAAGCCGGCTAGAAGTAGCCGACAACACCGGTGCACGTGTCGTTATGTGCATCAAAGTGCTTGGTGGATCTAAGCGTCGCTACGCTGGTATTGGCGATGTAATTAAGGTCACTATTAAGCAGGCTGCTCCCCGTGGTCGTGTGAAGAAGGGTGAAATTTACAATGCTGTCGTGGTGCGCACTGCTAAGGGTGTTCGTCGTCAGGATGGTTCGTTGGTGCGCTTCGATGGCAATGCAGCAGTTTTGCTGAATGCCAAACTCGAGCCCATCGGCACGCGTATTTTTGGACCGGTTACTCGTGAGTTGCGCACCGAGCGCTTCATGAAAATCGTGTCTTTGGCACCAGAAGTTCTGTAAGGAGCCGTCATGGAGAAGATCCGTAAAAATGATGAAGTCATTGTCCTTACGGGCAAAGACAAGGGTAAGCGTGGCTTAGTTCAACAACGCGTCGATGCATTACATGTAGTGGTCGAGGGTGTGAACATGGTCAAAAAGGCGGTCAAGCCTAATCCGATGACTGGCGCGGTAGGCGGCATAGTGGATAAAACCATGCCTATTAACGTGTCCAACGTTGCGTTGTTTAACGCAGCAACCGGCAAGGCTGATCGTGTTGGCGTAAAGGTCGTTGATGGTAAGCGCGTTCGCGTTTACAAATCGACTGGCGAAGTTGTGAAAGCGTAAAAATCATGGCCCGTCTACAAGCAATTTATAAAGAGAAGATCGTTCCTGATCTGACCACAAAGTTTGGTTATAAATCGGCGATGGAAGTACCGCGTCTGACCAAAATAACCCTGAACATGGGTTTATCCGAAGCTGTCGCTGATAAGAAAATCATTGAGCACGCAGTCGGCGACATGACTAAGATTGCTGGTCAAAAGCCAGTGGTTACTAAGGCTCGCAAAGCGATCGCCGGATTCAAAATTCGTGAGGGTTATCCGATCGGTTGTATGGTGACTCTGCGTGGTGCACGCATGTACGAATTTCTCGATCGACTCGTCACTATTGCTTTTCCTCGCGTGCGTGACTTCCGCGGTGTGTCTGGTAAAGCATTTGATGGCCGTGGTAACTACAACATCGGGGTGAAAGAGCAAATCATTTTCCCTGAAATTGAGTACGACAAGATTGATGCATTGCGTGGAATGAATATCAGCATTACCACGACTGCCAAGACCGACGACGAAGCGAAAGCTTTGCTCGCCGCATTTAAATTTCCGTTCAGAAACTGAGGCTGCCATGGCAAAACTGGCACTGATTAACCGTGAACAAAAGCGCGCTGCACTGGTGAAGAAATACGCCGCCAAGCGTGCTGAGTTAAAAGCCATCATCGACGACCAGTCGAAATCGGAAGAGGAGCGCTACGAAGCTCGCCTGAAGTTGCAGGCGCTGCCACGTAACTCTGCTCCGACCCGTCAGCGTAATCGCTGCGCATTGACTGGACGTCCACGCGGCACATTCCGTAAATTCGGTTTGGGTCGTATCAAGCTCCGTGAGATCGCCATGCGTGGTGAAATTCCGGGTATGACTAAAGCTAGCTGGTAATAGGAGAATAATCGATGAGTATGAGCGATCCTATCGCCGATATGCTGACCCGTATCCGCAATGCCCAAAGTGTGAACAAGGTGTTTGTTGTTATGCCTTCTTCCAAGCTGAAAGTGGCGATTGCCCGCGTGTTAAAAGACGAAGGCTATATCGAAGAATTCAATGTCGTAGATCATGCTGGTAAGCCAGAACTGCGTATTGAACTTAAATATTATGCAGGTCGCCCGGTGATCGAGCGTATCGAGCGTGTATCTCGCCCTGGACTTCGCGTATACCGCGGCAAAGGCGATATACCGACCGTTATGAATGGTCTGGGTGTCACTATCATTTCTACGCCTCAGGGCGTGATGACTGATCGCAAAGCGCGCGCTACCGGTACCGGCGGCGAGATTCTTTGCTACGTGGCTTAAAGGGAGAAAGCATATGTCTCGTGTAGGTAAAATGCCCATCCCAGTTCCCGCTGGTGTAGAAGTGACGATTGCCGCTGAAAAAATAAGCGTCAAAGGTCCACAGGGAACACTGTCACTGCCCTTAACTGGCCAAGTGACCATCAAGAATGAAAGTAACACGCTCACTTTTGCGCCTGCAGATGAGACGCGCGAAGCGAATGCGATGTCCGGAACGGTGCGCGCTCTCGTTAACAACATGGTGAATGGTGTTAGCAAGGGTTTCGAGAAAAAGCTCTCTCTCGTTGGCGTGGGTTTTCGTGCTCAGGCTCAAGGCGATAAGTTGAACCTATCTCTAGGTTTTTCTCATCCTATAGTTCACTCCATGCCTACTGGCGTTAAGTGCGAAACACCATCACAGACCGAAATCATCATTAAGGGTATCGATCGCCAAAAAGTGGGTCAGGTCGCTGCTGAGGTTCGTGCCTATCGCAGCCCCGAGCCATACAAAGGCAAGGGCGTTCGCTATGTGGACGAGGTTGTAGTGATTAAAGAAACCAAGAAGAAGTAAGGGTTGAACATGGACAAGAAAGCATCCCGTCTACGCCGTTCCCGTCAAACGCGCGCGAAGATTGCAGAACTCAAGGTAAATCGGCTTGCTGTGCACCGTACCAACCTTCACATCTACGCCAGCATCATTGGCCCAGATGCCAAAGTTTTGGCCAGTGCATCAACTGCCGAAGTCGAAGTTCGCCAAGAGTTAGCAGGCAAATCAGGCAAGGGTGGTAATACGGCTGCAGCAGCGCTAGTTGGAAAGCGCGTAGCAGAAAAGGCGCTCAAGGCGGGTATCGCCGAGGTGGCGTTTGATCGTTCAGGTTTCCGTTACCACGGCCGTGTTAAGGCAGTGGCTGAAGCGGCCCGTGAAGCTGGTCTGAAGTTCTAAGGAAAATTCACCATGGCAAAGATGCAACAAAAAATGCAAAGCGACAAGCCTGATGATGGCATGCGCGAAAAAATGATCGCAGTTAATCGCGTAACTAAAGTTGTAAAGGGTGGCCGTATCATGGGCTTCGCTGCACTGGCTGTAGTTGGTGATGGCGATGGACGCATTGGCATGGGCAAGGGCAAGTCAAAAGAAGTGCCTGTTGCTGTTCAAAAGGCGATGGAAGAAGCTCGCCGCAAGATGGTTAAAGTATCGCTACGCAATGGTACGTTGCATCACACCGTGCATGGTCGTCATGGCGCATCTTCGGTGATGATGATCCCAGCCAAAGAAGGTACAGGCGTTATCGCTGGTGGTCCAATGCGCGCTATTTTTGAAGTGATGGGTGTTACTAACGTTGTAGCTAAATCAAACGGCTCGACAAACCCTTACAACATGGTGCGCGCGACTATTAATGGTCTCGCAAAAATGAGCACCCCTTCCGAGATCGCTGCCAAACGTGGCAAGACGGTCGAAGAAATCCTTGGTTGAGGCGAACGACATGGCAAATACAGTCAAAGTAAAGCTCATTAAAGGCTTAATCGGAACTAGAGAAACGCATCGTGCAACAGTGCGGGGTCTGGGATTGCGCAAGATCAACTCAGTCTCTGAGTTGGAAGACACTCCAGCAGTCCGCGGCATGATCAACAAAGTATCGTATCTCGTGAAAGTAGTGTCGTAAGCAGCGCTTGCGATCGGAGAAATCATGGAACTCAACACAATTCAGCCTGCAGATGGCGCCAAACATGCAAAACGTCGCGTGGGTCGTGGCATTGGCTCAGGCTTAGGCAAGACTGCTGGTCGTGGCCACAAAGGTCAAAAATCACGTGCGGGTGGTTTTCATAAAGTAGGCTTCGAGGGCGGTCAGATGCCGCTCCAACGTCGCTTGCCTAAGCGTGGTTTTAAATCGCAAATGAAACCGTTCAAAGCGGAAGTTCGCTTGTCCGAATTAGAAAAAATGCCGGTGAACGAAATTGATGTGCTGGCATTGAAAAAGGCTGGCATCGTATCTGAATTGGCGCGCGTAGTACGCGTGATCAAATCAGGCGAGCTGACTAAGAAAATCGTCATCAAGGGTTTGATCGCAACTGCCGGTGCGAAAGCAGCTATTGAAGCTGCTGGCGGATCAGTAGAGTAAGAGCGGAACAGGCAAGGGATCAGTGGCGACCACTTCAAAATTAGCAAAAAGCGCGGCAAGCGGTTTTCCGTGGTCGCGCTTGTGGTTTCTGCTAGGTTCGTTAATCGTATTTAGGATAGGCGCGCACATTCCGGTACCTGGAATTGACCCCGTCCAGTTGGCTGCATTATTTAATCAAAATCGTGGTGGCATCCTTGGCATGTTCAACATGTTTTCAGGTGGTGCGTTGTCGAGATTTACGATTTTCGCGCTGGGCATCATGCCTTACATCTCAGCGTCGATCATCATGCAGTTGCTGTCGGTGGTGTCGCCGCAGCTAGAGGCATTAAAAAAAGAGGGCGAATCAGGTCGCCGCAAGATTACGCAGTACACGCGTTATGGCACTTTAGTACTAGCTACTTTTCAAGCAGTCGGTATTGCCATCGCGCTTGAGTCCCAGGCAAGGTTAGTGATTGATCCGGGCATGGCGTTTCGTTTTACCACTGCGGTAACGCTGGTAACAGGCACTATGTTTTTAATGTGGTTGGGTGAGCAGATTACTGAGCGTGGCCTCGGTAACGGAATCTCAATCATCATTTTTGCTGGAATTGCGGCGGGTCTGCCAAGTGCATTGGGTGGCTTGTTTGAATTAGTACGTACTGGATCGATGAACGCGTTGAGCGCGATTTTTATCTGTCTCGTCGTTGCGTTGGTGACTTACTTGGTGGTGTTCATCGAGCGAGGTCAGCGCAAGATACTAGTAAATTATGCAAAGCGTCAGGTTGGTAATAAGGTGTATGGCGGCCAGAGTAGTCATTTGCCGTTGAAGTTGAATATGGCAGGTGTGATTCCGCCGATTTTTGCTTCATCGATTATTTTGTTTCCTGCAACGATTACCAGTTGGTTTACCTCTGGTGAGGCCGACAGCGTTGTAGTGAGGTTTTTGAAAGATTTGTCAGCATCATTGGCTCCCGGTGAGCCAGTGCATGCGTTGTTGTATGCAGCTGCAATTATTTTCTTTTGCTTTTTTTACACGGCATTAGTATTTAACAGCAAAGAGACAGCAGATAACTTGAAGAAAAGCGGTGCTTTTGTTCCGGGTATTCGTCCAGGTGAGCAGACTGCGCGTTATATCGATCGCATCCTGACTCGTCTGACATTGGCAGGTGCTGTGTACATAACGCTGATTTGTTTGTTGCCAGAGTTTTTGATAGCGCGTTGGAATGTGCCTTTTTATTTTGGTGGCACTTCATTGCTGATCATCGTGGTGGTAACGATGGATTTTATGGCTCAGGTACAAAATTATGTAATGTCGCAGCAATACGAATCTCTGCTGCGCAAGGCGAATTTCAAAGGCGGCATAGCTTCGCGTTGATATTAGAGACTACGTACTTTATATGTCCAAGGATGACGTAATTCAGATGCAAGGTGAGATTCTTGAAAATCTCCCAAATGCAACCTTTAGGGTCAAACTGGAAAACGGGCATGTGGTACTTGGACATATTTCTGGAAAGATGCGAATGAACTATATCCGCATACTTCCAGGTGACAAGGTGACAGTAGAACTGACGCCGTACGATTTAAGCAGGGCGCGGATTGTTTTCCGCACCAAGTAATTAGCTAGTAATTAGAAGACTGAAAGAAAGAGGGCCATCATGAAAGTGCTCGCATCAGTAAAGCGAATCTGCCGCAACTGTAAGATCATCAAGCGCAAAGGCGTTGTTCGAGTCATT
>JBIIQR010000097.1:0-5862 GCA_044341985.1 Burkholderiaceae bacterium | reverse complement strand
AAATCGACGTTGAGCATGAAAACCGTAGGATGAAAAAACCGCCAAAAGAAATGGCATAAGAACGAATTGTACGCGCCGGCGTTCATTCACGCCGTCGCTCACATCAAACCAAGAAATCTTCGATCAATCGTGCCAGCAATTCGGGCTGGTCGTGATGCAGCATATGGCCCGCATCGTTCACCACCGCTGACTTTACATTGGGAATGCACGCTCGACGGCGATCTAACTCCGCACGCACTTTGTCGCGTCCACCCATCCAGCGCCAGAGGTCACTGTCATTCGCTTCGACCCATAGAACGGGTGCAGTGATTTTTTCCCAGCAGGCGATCACTTCTTCCACCCGATATAACGTGGCACCGGTAATTTTATGTGCTGGGTCACCCAGAATTTCCCAATGCTCGTTCTCGTTTTTAGCTGACCAATGCGCCGCTAAAAATTCTGCTCGATCGCGCACTAGCCGAGGATTAGTTTTCATCAAACGCGCAATCACTCCTTCGATCGTTTCATACGCACGCATGGTGGGCGGTTCGCGCAATTCATCTAGCCATTGCGCATATCGTGCGGGAGCCATAGTAGGTTCAGTCGCTGCCAATCCAAAGCCTTCCAGATTGACTAGTTTGGCTACTCGATCGGGACGCACACCCGCATAAATACCTGCCACATTGCCACCCATGCTGTGACCAACCAAATTCACTGCTTGGTCTTTCGCATAATGATCGAGTATCACCTCCAAATCACCGAGATAATCCGCAAACCAGTAGCAATCCGATTTCACTCGTTCTGTCAGACCAAAGCCACGCCAATCGGGTGCAATCACTTGCCAGTCATGTGCCAAGTTATCGACCACGAATTGAAATGAAGCCGATACATCCATCCAGCCATGTAGCATGAATAAGGTTGGCGCATCAGGCGAACCCCAATGGCGCACGTGAGTGCGCAAACCACGTACTTGAATAAAATCACTTCGGGATAGTTTCATAAATTGCAGTAAAAAACAGTCTTAGAGACACTAGTATGAGGGCTAAATCGGTCTTCGTTGAACTTAGCCCAATCTCAAAGCCAGTTCTAAAGAGCTTGCCAGTGGAAAAATCGAACTAAAATTGCTTGAGCCTATTATCGACAGGTATCGCAAAAGTACATAACTTTCATGAAACTATCTATACTCGAGCCAAGCTTTTTAAAAATGTCGGCACAAATAATTTGGCTATCTTTTTTCAATCGTCGACATAACAAGGTATGGCGATCTGAATCGATCGGCAGCACTTGCACTTACCGGCTCCTATATTTATTACTGATCATCGAAAATAATGAATATTCTTTTCGTGCACCAGAACTTTCCAGCACAGTTCAAATTTTTAGCGCCTGCATTAGTTAGACGCGGTCATAAGGTGATGGCCATGACCATGCAAAAAACAAAAACACCCGAATGGGAAGGCGTGAAAATTTTGAGCTATGCCGCTACACGTGGGACAGCACCCAATGTGCATCCATGGGTGAGCGATTTCGAAACTAAAGCCATTCGCGCTGAAGCCTGTTTTCGGGCCGCTCTAAAGTTAAAAGATCAAGGCTTTAAACCTGATGTGATCGTGGCTCACCATGGATGGGGCGAAAGCCTTTTCCTAAAAGAAGTCTGGCCGGAAGCTAAGCTGGGGATTTACTGCGAATTTTTTTACCATACGCAGGGAGCCGACGTCGGCTTTGATCCCGAATTTCCCGCAAAAGATGATGGTGAAGCTTGTCGCCTTAAACTTAAAAATATAAACAATCTACTTCACTTTGATATTGCCGATGCTGGCATCAGCCCCACACAATGGCAAGCGAGCACGTTTCCACAACCCTTCCGCGACAAGATCACCGTCATTCACGATGGTATCGACACATTGTCGTTAATACCCAATCCAAACGTCACCCTTAACTTACAAAGTGGTCTAGGGCTGAGTAAAGCTGATGAAGTCATTACCTTCGTCAACCGAAATCTCGAACCGTACAGGGGCTATCACATTTTTATGCGATCGCTACCCGAAATACTTCAACGTCGTCCAAAAGCCCACGTCTTGATAGTCGGAGGCGATGATGTGAGTTACGGCGCCAAGCCAGAAAATGGCACCTCATGGAAAGAACTCTTTGCTAGCGAAGTAAAGCCGCAGATTTCTGATAACGATTGGAAGCGCATACATTTTTTAGGAAAAATTCCTTATACTCATTTTATTGCCTTGTTACAGCTCTCCACGGTACATGTATATTTAACCTATCCGTTTGTATTGAGTTGGAGTTTGCTTGAAGCGATGAGCACGGGCTGTGCGATCGTGGCCAGCGATACGCAACCACTACATGAAGCTATTCGGCACAACGAGACAGGACGTCTAGTGAATTTTTTTGACGCGCAAAGCCTGAGTAACGAGGTTTGCGAACTATTAGACAATCCAACAGACCGCCAACGCCTAGGAAGCAATGCCCGAGCGTTTGCGCAAGAGCATTACGATTTACAAACCGCTTGCCTTCCTAGGCAATTAGAGTGGGTCGAGAGGCTTGGATAACGTTTAGAAATGATCCTAAATCATTATGCGAAAGATCAAGCATGGAATCGTCATGGTCACAGCATGTGATGGCAGCGTGGGCTAGCGTTATGAGCAAACTGCTGACGTAAAATATTTTATGCTTGATTAGCTCATAGTAAAGTATCTGCGATTCAAAGGATAACTGCTTCAGTATTTACAAAGAAAAAACTAGGGTTCAAAAAAATTGGTGATCGGTTTCCCGATCACCAAATATAGCTACGCCAACGTTAACAAAGAATGACTTACAGACTCAACCCAGCTGTAAATATGTTTAAAACATACCTTCTTTTAAGTCACTGGCAGTGAATTGCCGATAATCCGCCAGGCCAACGATCTGAATAACCACATCGCGCCCATTACTTGCAGCTAAATGGAATGTGTCTTGTGGTTCACCACTGACTCGACTAACTACTGAATTGAAATTAGATGCAACGGTTCCATCAGTATTAGCGCCGTACAAACCTAACTCAGACAAATCTAGACTCATATCGCCGTTAGCTGCATTAGTGATGACTATTTTATCGATAGCATTCACGTTTGAGCGGAAAGAAAAATACTCGTCTTTGTACTTGGGGCCATCATTTAAGTAAATTCCACCATCTTCGTAGAGATACATTGATAGTCCAACGGATGAGGTAACACTATCCGCATCAAGTTGATAGATAACATCCAAAGTCTGAGCCATTTCCGATATTGGAAGATGTTGCGCGATGTCATAACCTAAATCAATACCAACGCCCTCTTCAAGCGTTAGATAATCATTTATAACATTGTCATCGACTACAATTCCACGTATGCCCAATTTCGAAAAATTAGTTAAAAATGCATCTTGGAAATCTGTTGCATTCCCATCCATATTAGCGGCATCTGAATTGATCAGCATATTGTCGGAGCTAGACACACTAAAATCGACGTAAACATTTTTGATACCTTTGATGAGATTACCAAAGGTTTTCATGTTACTCACGAGCTCTTCATTTGTACCGCTATGGTTATACAGGGTGTCATATAAACCGGAGGCGGTACTGTCCATCGAGTTCATTCCATCTAGCACTCCCGTACCTGCTTTTAGCATTACCAGACCTGCTGAATTTGCTTTTGCTACAGCTTTTGTCAGCATCGCCAAAGTTTGAACTTGGCCCTCAGAACTCATTCGACTCATGTCCGAGATTTCGATCCAGTTATCTTTGATACCCGTGCTGGAAATTGTGAGAATATTTTCGGTTACTTCATTATCCAAATTACGACTAACCGTGCCCACGCTTAAGCGCCCGAGCAAATTGACGCCATTCACAAGGCTGGCACCGGCACCAGGCACCATAATCGACGACAGACTGATACCTACATCTGTGCCTCCCATATCAAATCCCAAGCCAGCAACTTTGGCTGCTGACAAGGCATCAAGCATCGCTTTTGACTGGGAAAGTGATCCATACAAAGCCATTTCGGATAAATTAGCTTCTGGTTGAAAATCGTCAGCCAACGCGACGGAGATCACATCGACACCCGAGGCAGCAAATTTTTGCATAGTGGGCACTTTGAATGAAGATAAATCTCTCAATTTATCAACGTGCAAAGTAACGTCTGAGTTATCGCCTAAAGTTCCAAGCAGAACCCCTGTCTTCGTCAAATTCCGCACATCGTTCAGACTTAAATCAAGATTGCCATCGGAAGCAACAATGCGGTCCACACCCAGTTTAGTAAGCAACGTACTAGGGATATTGACACTGCCATTTGAATCATCAACGTTAACAACCACATCGATGGATTTGTTATCGGTCAGCTTTCCATTAATCACTGCTGTCAAACCACTAATACTGAGTTTAGCCACGTCATTTAATTGATTTTGGTCAATGATGACTTGACGCACGCCGAGTCCAGCAAATGGATCGGATGCTGGTTTTGCGGGAATTGCTGGCGTAGTGCCCACGGCAGGCACCGCCGTTGTAGCTGGTGTGAAGGTATTATCGAAACCAATTTTATCTACCCCAGCACGCACTAGGGCTTGTATGTCTTCACCAGTGACTGTACCAAAACCATTGGCGATACTAACGTTGACCTTGGCTTGCTGAGAAATCATAAAACCGGAATTAGCAAAGATCTGGGCCACTCCAAAATCCAGATTAATCAGGCTTACTGTATCCAAACCACCCGTTATGTTGAGCGGAATAATTTCAATAGCAGCGGGAGCAAAATGTCCAGGACCGCCTTGGCCCTCAATAAATATGCCCTTCACGTTGGTAAGACTGCTAGCAGCCTCAACAGTCATACTTTGAATATTTTGTACGCTGTCTCTGATTTTAAAAACATCTGAGAACGTGAGCGGAAGTTCACCGGTTGTCTGTGAGTCCGATGAGATGCCCGAGCTAGGAGGCATTACTGGATCTAGGGCTGTGCTATAAACTCGGCAGCTGTTATTAATCAGTGCATCAGCTTGCGCAAGATTAATACTTACAAAATTTTGAACTAGCTTTTGCGTAGAACTTGCAGTTTGCGGGGCTAAGTTCAGGTAAATATCCAAATTAGCGCCAGCAGCGCCAAAAGCGTTAATCGTGGCAGCATCTAAAGGATAACTAACATACTGAGGCGCCAACGAAGTTCCAGCAGCAACAGCAATTTTTGATGGAATAGAAACGATAGGCCCCATAAGAGCCACGGCATTGTCGCCGAACGGTAAACCAGAAAGTTCGTCTAATTCGAAAAAGCCTGATGGCATAAAGCCCGAATTGCCGGCAGCTAAGGTCGCACCACCTTTAATAACACCATTCCATGCAAATACATTGATGTGACCAGAGCCACTGATTGCCGGATCGCCAATGATCGTGGTCATTAAGCGCATAATTCCGCTGAGCTGGGGTACCGTCGAAACAAATAATTGACCAGAATCTCCTTGACCTTCAGTAGAACCTTGAGGAGAAACGTCATACATCGAAGGAGCCACCGCAAGATTATTATTGATGGTCGATGTGTTTGTAGCGAGATTAAACTTATTAGTCAGCGGATCGTAAGAACCGCCCGTACGTCCATCAATACCGACTAACTGGATTGCAGCACGACCACCTGCCCCAGGAATAGCATCGACCGTGGTCGTAAGCAACTCATCCATTGCAGCTGCCAAAGCCGCCGGCGCATCAGCGTAATTACCCGCTAGCGTACCAACGACAAATGTTTTCGCTCCAACTGTGTATGACGTAGCTAAGCCGATATTTTCTAATGACGCCCGATTAGTGCTCAGGGTGTAATTCATTAATGTGTCAGAAGAGGCCATCGCGTTATCATGTGTGATGGCCGTTGTTACAACTGC
>JBIIQR010000096.1:0-5878 GCA_044341985.1 Burkholderiaceae bacterium | reverse complement strand
CTCTCGTCTCCCGATCCATCTTGTTCATGAACGTAATGATGGGCGTATTGCGCATGCGACAGACATTCAATAATTTGATCGTCTGTGCTTCCACACCCTTGGCTGCATCAATCACCATCAGCGCCGAATCAACTGCAGTGAGTACGCGATAGGTATCTTCAGAAAAATCTTGGTGCCCAGGGGTATCGAGTAAGTTAACGACGTGATCGCGATACTCGAACTGCATGACCGAACTAGCAACAGAAATGCCACGCTGCTTTTCGATTTCCATCCAGTCAGAAGTCGCATGGCGGCCGCTCTTACGCGCCTTGACCGTACCAGCGAGCTGAATAGCTCCTGAAAAAAGCAACAGCTTCTCGGTCAGCGTGGTCTTACCCGCATCGGGGTGAGAAATAATGCCGAACGTGCGCCTGCGCGCCACTTCGCGCGCGATCTGTTCACGAGATACCGAGGCCGGCGAGCTTCCGTCCTGCGCCTGCTGATCATCGTGTGATTGAAGTTTGCCTGGGTCCGTCATTGCATTCGGGGAAAAAGTCCAAGAGTCTAGCCAGTTTGGGTAATCAAGTCTAATACTCATCGCGTTTTGCCAAAAAAGCACGCCGTAAAACGCCACTCTCGAGATCACCATCAAGCATCAGCCGCCCAAAGCTTCGGCTAGTTCTAACATGCCGCCCCTAGTTCGACCAAGATTGTTGACTTTAGAACGACCTGGACTTCGCCTCCAAAAAGCGAAGTCAATTATTCACATAGCCTCAACGCCCTCAGGAAAAGCCATCTCATGTCACGACACAGCTTGACGACCCACCACCCAACACCCGCCGCATCGGAATCCATCTACCGACATTGCATACCTGACTTTGCAGCAAAAAAGCTAGATGATCTGTATGGCAATCTGCACTCTTCCCTTGCCACTCTGAACTTCATTGATCAGTGTGACACCAGCACCTACGTCAAATGGACAGCATATAAAAACTCAACCCATGTTGAATCGATTTTTTTATTTCAAAAATTAGGGCAATCGCTACGCGTAGTCAACGAAGGGATGCGCCTGAAAAAAAACGAAGTCGACCACTTTTGCGAGTACGTTTTTGCCAACGATGAAAAAATACATCGTATCGATTTTCATGCCGTGGCCCCACCTCAGCAACGTCTGTCACGACCGAATCTGCGCTGGGTATGCACCGAAGATATTGTCATTACTCTCCCCAACGATGAACAACGTTATTTAAATCAACTTAGCAAAGCCACGCGTAAATCGATAAAAAAACACCTCGCTCGTGCGCACCGCGAATTACCCAACTTCCATCACATTATCCAAAGTGGAAATCAGGTTAGCAACGAGTCTTTAATGAAGATCGTAGGATTTAATCACTCACGCATGGCAGGCAAAGAAAAACTCTCCGCTCTCGATACACAAACGACCCAGCAATTACTTTCTATCATACGGTCGCACGGCATCGTTGGGATGGTTAACTCAGATAGAGGAATGGGCGCAGGCACTTTGGCGTGTCGCTTTGGCGATGATGTTTTTTCATTGATCACAGCGCATGATCCTGCCTATGACGCCTTCGGCTTCGGTACCTTGAGTCGACACTTGATGATCATTCATTCGATACAGACGGGCGTGAAACGTTTTCATCTGCTGGGTGGCAATATGAGTAGTAAGCGCTCCGCACTCGGGGTACGCGAGAAGCTAGATCACCTGACTGTGTATCGAAGCCCCGTTGATATGCTGCGCGATCCCAAGTTCACATTACAACTGGCGACTAACGCCGCCAAATATCACATGCATCGTTGGCTGGAAGATCAATCAGCCAATTCTGAACACTCAGGCATGGCTCGTTTCATTCATGGCCTACGGCACTCCATCAGAGCATGGCGTCGTTGGAGCAGCGTGAGTAAAACCCCCGCGCTAACTCGAGGTAGCCAGCCCTGATGCCACCAACAAACTACAGCGCAATTTTTCAACCAGCAGCGTGTCAGTGCTTCCGCGCCACCAACGTAAAGCCACAGGTTTTTGCCTGGAATGCCCAACGATGACTAGATCAATGTGTAAATCATGCGCAAGTTCTTCGATTACACTCACCGGCTCACCCACCACCAGATGAGGCACCACATTCAAGCCTGCAGCTGCCAGCATGGCGGCACCCGCCTCTAATTCCTTTTGCATTTTTTCTTTTTCGACCGTCAGGCCCTCTTCGACGCTCAAAACCGCTGCCGCAGCGAATTCCCCGACCAGCAGGTAAGGAGGCGGGCTCACCACCGCCAGAAGATGGATAGTCGCAGCTTTAGGTAGCGCCATTCGAAGGCATTCTTGCAAGGCGACACGACTTTCGGGCGTCCCGTTGTAAGCCACCAAGATAGTTTGGTACATGCGCTCCTCCATTAAAAATACCGAGACCGGTTATTCTTTATCAGCCAACCGGTGTGCAGAAGCTACACCAAGACCGCGCCAACGGCAACGCAGATCGTGGCCCAAGATTTCGGTGGACAGTTATGTGGATAAAGCGAACAAAGCTTGCTTAACTGACTGATTTATATTGATTATCTGAACTTGATCCAGCGCAGAACTAGGGCCAGAGCAGGGCAAAAAAAACCCGACCGGGCGTTCGCCGGGTCGGGGTAAATCCATCCTTTTAGAAGGCTGGAGGAGACAGATACAACTGTAGCAACTGACGTCAACCATGTCTGCTTTTCATTTGTGATGCCTGATATAAGTTCAGCTTATGATTGCGCTGATAAATCTAAACAAACCGAACATCACGCATATACAACTCTTGCTAAAAACGTCACTTCTCGACCCACAAAAATAAACCCGTCATGCTTTCACATGACGGGTCCATGTCTCCTCTCGCTCTTCCGGCGATAGATTTTTTTTGGTACTTCTCTGCGCATTTTGCATTCGAAAACTTAGAAAGTCATCATGCGACGCAGCATACTAAAAAGACATTACTTAAACCTTAGTCAATCACGTTCTAAACGACAACCTAGGCAACTTTCAGTCTGCTCACTGAATAAGAAATCTCAAACGCAAAAGAAATCATTAACGAACTAGGAAAAAAGTCGCGCTTTGAATCGGCTTGCACTAATAAATAACGGTTGCCACTTTACAAAGTCAGCAACCGTTATCGGTGCAACCTACAGATTGATAGTCCAGCAGCGATTTATAGATCGTCGTCTAGTTTTCTAGGTCTGCCATCAACTTCACTAATACGCATACGCTTACGGCGATCGCCCATCAACTCACGTAACTCACGAATACTCAGATCAGTCACTTCATGCATACGAATCAACAACGAAGCGCCAACTGGCAACGTACGATGACGAATTTTACTGATGACTGGTGGACGCACTTCCAGCGCGCGCGACAACGCAGCATCATTTTTCAGATTCAATTTCTGGATTAAAGCATCCAGCAAACGATTCGGATCGTAGCCATCCTGCGAAACCAAAGGATGTTTGTCCATGGTGTATCTCCCCTTGGGATTTTGTTAGGTGACAAACGGCCTTAAATCGGCCGATTTGCCCGAGAGCAATTACTCGAATGTTAATTTATATGTCATCGGTGCAACATTTTCAAGTGCTTGATTGAAAATAAACCGTTAATGATGCATTTTTGCGAAAATAACGTATCTTTAAAACAACTAATAAAATAAAAACACACTAAAAATTCGTTATAAATCAATAACTTACTATTTTATTTTCTAAATGACATTATTGACAGTCTTTACAACTCTCAAACTGAGGCTATGTTGCCTATAAAGCTATTCAAGGAATGCTGAAAATGTCTATCCGAAGGATGCTGTAAAAAACAGTGTGAGTCGAATCAAGGACTTGCAAGAATCAATCGAAGCAATAAATGAAATAGAAAAAATTTCTATCTAGGCACTTCACTTATTTCAAAAGTAATTAAATGAAAAAAGCTTCGCGCAAGAAAGAAAATTTTATAAAAGCTGAAACGAAAAATCTTCGACAAAAAATTAGACGAATAACTGGGTTCGGAGCGGGATTCAGTAGTTAACAAGCAACTCGGCGAAAAAGTAAAAAACAAACTGCAACTCTCAAAAACCAACGATTACTTTTGTCGCCAACAGCACGGGTTACTTGCTACCCGCTTTTGCTTCCTCGAACAAACGCTTACCGTCGAAGCCTTTGGATGTCATATCTTTAATCCACTCTTCGGCAACACTCGCGGTTGCAACCTCCCAACGTTTGAGTTCTCCTGCAGGCAAGGTGTAAAAGGTATTTTTTCTAACCTCAGCTGATTTTTTTCCTGGCAAGGCATCGTCCACAAACACCTTACCCACCCAAGCCGACTGGTCGGCACCACTGTTGGCATCAATAATTTTTTTAAGCTCAGGTGGCAATGAATCGTATTTCGCCGGATTCATCGCGAATAAAAATACTGTGTTCGACATTTGTGGCTCACCAGCCGCTGCCTCAGTATGAAATTTCGTGACCTCGTCAAATTTCACTGCTGGCACGACCTCCCACGGAATCATCACACCGTCGATAACCCCCTTTGAAAGCGCCTCCGCTGCCTGAGGCAATGGCATAGGAACCGGTGTTGCCCCTAACGCTGCAAGCATCTTAGAACCCTGACGAGTCGGCGCTCGCAACTTTAAACCCTTGAAATCTTCCAAGGTTTTAATCTGCTTTTTGGTCGTATGCATGAGCGAACCATCATGCACATGAAACAAAATGGGTTTTACCCCCTTAAATTCTGCGGCGGCATTTCGAGTAGCGTAATGCCACAGTCCGCGACTGGCACGCTCAGAGTCCTGAACCATAAAAGGCAATTCAAACGCCTCTATCACTGGGAATCGACCAGCCTGATAGCTGGGCACAGTCCAAACCATATCCACCACACCATCTTTGACTTGATCGTAAAGCTGCTGCGGCGCTCCACCCATCTGCATGGCGGGATAAATCTGACATTTCAAACGACCCGCCGATTCCTTGGCGATCTTGTCACACCAAGGCACAATAAAATTTCTATGCGCCGTTGATGCCGGCGGCAAAAAATGATGCACCTTGAGCGTCACAGTCTGGGCAAAGGCCCCACCCGCAAAACCGCATATAGCGATTGCAAGAAATAAGCGACGGGACGATAGTTTCATGATCAGTTCCAAAAACGTTTATGTACCGAAGGTATGCACTAAATACAGCGAAATAACAGGGAAAAATACCAGCGCAATTATGCGGATTAAGTCGGAAAGCAGAAAAGGGAGTACTCCTTTAAACGTCTCCATCACTGGCACATCTTTAGCGAGTCTGTTAATGATGTAAATATTCATGCCTACGGGTGGATGCACCAAACCTATCTCAACCACCATCAACGCCAGAATGCCAAACCAAACCGATTTATCAGCTACCGGCATGCCCCAAAAATCCAGGCCCATAACGATAGGATAAAAAATAGGAATCGTTAGCAAAATCATCGCTAACGAATCCATTACACAACCAAGAAAAATATAAATCAGCAGAATCGCGAAGATCACAGAAAGCGGAGGCAAACCACTACCCTGCACCCAATTCGCTAGCTCGGTTGGCATCTGAGTAATCGCCAATCCGGCATTCAGCATATCAGCACCCAGTAACACGAGAAAAATCATCGATGTCGCTTGCGCCGTACCCGTAATACTTTTAACGATGCCCTCCAGCCGCATGCCACCGACGATGGCCAGCAAGCCGCACGCAAATACACCAATCGATGCTGCTTCAGTCGGATTCGCCCAACCGTCATAGATACCCACAATCACGACTAAAAACACCAGCATGATCGGTATGACACCCACCAGTGATCGCAACGCTGCCGCGGTAGGTACACGCTCGCCTGCCGGACCCGCCTCTGGCTTAATAGCCACCACGATACGAA
>JBIIQR010000095.1:0-5880 GCA_044341985.1 Burkholderiaceae bacterium | reverse complement strand
ATCGTTATCTTAATTTCCGGACGCGGCAGCAATATGCAAGCCATGCTTAAAGTGGCGGCTCTTGAACGCTGGCCAGCACAGATTGCAGCAGTGATCAGCAATCAACCGACGGCAGCGGGCTTAGATTTGGCTCGCGCTGCAGGCATCGCTACTTCTGCAATCAATCATCGCGATTACCCTGATCGAGAACAATTCGATGCCGCATTGGCCGAACTGATTGATCAACATTCTCCCGACGTAATTGTATTGGCCGGGTTCATGCGGATCCTGACGCCAGGATTCGTAAACCGATATTTTGGACGACTCATTAACATTCATCCTTCGCTGCTACCGAGTTTTACTGGTCTGCACACGCATCAGCGGGCGATCGATGCGGGCGTCAAAGTGCATGGTGCAACGGTACATTTTGTGACGGCTGAACTCGATCATGGTCCTATCATTGCGCAAGCAACTGTTCCAGTACTAGACGATGATACAGAGGACACGCTGGCAGCGCGTGTGCTTGAGCAGGAGCATCGTATCTACCCCCAAGCAGTGCGCGATCTGATATCCGGTGCGCTCAAGCTTGTTGATGGTCGGATCGTTCGCTCCGCAGGCACGTAGTACTGAATTCTTTTTAGGCGATTATCTCGCCTCCCATTTTAGGCAGTTGATCGCCTCCCATTTCTGAAAGCATTAAATTATGAGATTGCCACCTGCAATCATCGCAAGTACTGAAGAAGCCTTGCGCGATGTGCTGCGCTTTACCGCGGCGGCGGACATGGTGCTCTCGCGCTATTTTCGTGAGCACCCTAGGTTAGGTGGACGTGAACGCGGAGTAGTCGCTGAAGCGGTATATGCACTACTTCGCAAACGAACCTTGTTTACGCATTTAGCTGAATCAGGTTCGGGCTCGCAGATGCGTCGTATTGCTTTGTTGGGATTGGCCCATGCTGTGGGTGTGGAGTCGATTGCGGGTTTGTCTGAGCAAGAGACTGCGTGGTTAACCGAAGTGTTAGCGCTGGATAGCCATAGTTTTTCTATTCCACTTAGAACCAATATGCCCGAGTGGATTATGAGCCGGTTGATCGCGCAGTTAGGTGAAGAGGAAGCATTTCAGTTGGTTGATGCGTTAAATGAGAGTGCTCCACTTGATCTGCGGATTAATACGATTAAATCATCCCGCGAAGCAGTGCAGGATGAGCTAACGACTGCAGGTATTGTGAGTGAGCCTACGCCGTATTCTCCATTGGGTTTGCGCATAAGAAAAAAACCTGCACTTCAAAACATGCCTCTGTTCAAAGAGGGTTGGGTTGAAGTGCAAGATGAAGGTAGTCAGTTACTGGCACAAATCGTCGGAGCTAAACGCGGCGAAATGGTGGCTGATTTTTGTGCTGGCGCCGGCGGTAAAACACTAGCTCTTGGTGCCTGGATGCGCAACACCGGACGCTTATATGCATTTGATGTTGTAGAAAAGCGCTTGGCTAAATTGAAGCCTAGACTGGCGCGCAGTGGTTTGTCGAATGTTCATCCCGGTTTGATGGCGCATGAAAATGACGCTAAAGTAAAACGTCTGTCGGGTAAGCTTGATCGTGTGTTGATTGATGCACCTTGCAGTGGTTTAGGAACCTTGCGACGCAACCCCGATATGAAATGGCGACAGTCGGAAGATGATATTGCGCAAATGAGTCAGCTGCAGACCTCGATACTTGCTAGCGCAGCGCGTTTGATAAAACCCGGTGGGCGTGTGGTGTATGCAACGTGTAGCTTGCTAGAAGAGGAAAATGAATCCATTGTTACTAGCTTCCTCAGTACGCACCCTGATTATGAATTGCGTCCTATGAGCGAGGTCCTGGCTGAGCAAAAAATTTCATTAGCTATGGATGACTATCTTAAATTACTACCTCATCGGCATCATACGGATGGATTTTTTGCGGCGGTGATTGAAAGGAAAGCCTAAGCGTTGCGTAACAGTTTAAAATTTTTGTGTTTGCTTTGGCTGTTGCTGTGTTCTCTGCCATGGAGTCATGCGACAGAGGCTAAAAGTATTCCCGAAACGTTTATAGCTGATGGAACGGTACAGGTCGCTTTTTCGCCATGGGATGACACGCAGGCTTTGTTGATTGATGCGATTGCTGCTGCAAAAACACAGATATTCGTGCAAGCGTATTTATTAACGAGTCGGACGATTGCTTCAGGTTTGATTGATGCGCGTCAGCGTGGCGTTGATGTGCGAGTCATGGCAGACAGCCGTCAACATGAGGACACGGCAGGCTCACTGTTGGATCTTCTTCAGCAAAATAATATTCCTGTATGGCTGGAAACACGCTATCGCCATGCGCATAACAAGGTATTGTTGATCGATGTGGCGGGAATGCATCCTATGGTGATTACTGGAAGCTACAATTTCACGTGGGGTGCGCAAAATATGAATGCCGAAAATCTGTTGATATTCCGAGATAATCGTCGTTTGACTGAGCGCTATGCTAAAAATTGGGAACGGCACTGGCGACAGGCAAGGCCTTACACCGTGAGTGAAAAAAAATGAATTATTCCGCAGCGTACAACTTATGGCTAGATTTATTGGCAGATCTGGAGAGACCAGATTTTTTGTCACAGTTTTTCGTGCTGATTCTTTGCCTGCTCGCAGGATGGGTGTTATCACGCAGTTGGAGTAAACGTTTTTCACTGGATTCCGAGCGCATACACGCACTGACTATGCCTGCCGATAGTTTTCGTACCGTGTTGACGCCATTGTTTACCGTGATTTTGATAGAGCTGGCTATCGGTTTAATGAAAAGCTGGCATCACGTTGGGCTTTTGCGCGTTGCAGTGCCGTTATTACTTTCATTTTCGTTGATTCGAACTGTATTTTTTTTATTGCGCAAAGCCTTTGCCAGAGAAGGTCGCGTAGGTCACTTCATGCAAGCCTTCGAGCAAACATTTGCGACCATCGTTTGGATTGGTTTTGCACTCTACGTGACAGGTTTATGGCCTGAGCTTGTGCTCATTCTTGAAGAGACCATGATTCCCATCGGGCGTCATCGTGAATCACTGCTGGTCATTATTCAGGCTTTACTGTCGGTGGGTGTGACCGTGGTATTAGCGTTGTGGGCATCTGCAGTGCTTGAGCAAAAGCTTATGCAGTTAGAGACGTTTCATTCGTCGCTACGTGTTGTCATGGCGCGCGCGGGCCACGCATTTTTTCTACTGATGGCCGTTCTAACTAGCTTGTCACTGGTGGGTATTGATTTAACGGTGTTGTCCGTTTTCGGTGGTGCTTTAGGTGTTGGTCTCGGTTTGGGTTTGCAGAAGTTGGTGAGTAGTTATGTGTCGGGCATAGTGATTTTGGTCGAGCGTAGTCTTTCGCTCGGTGACATCATCAGTGTGGATAAATTCAAAGGTGAAGTCATACAGATTAATGCGCGCTGCACGATATTGCGCGGAACAGATGGATCAGAAACGGTCATTCCGAATGAAATGATGGTGTCTCTACCGGTACAAAATTTTTCTTTATCAGATCGTCGGGTGCGGCTTTCTACGGGTCTCACCGTGGCTTATGCGACGGATATTGCAAATTTAACAAAACAATCCCAAAGTTTAGTGTTGGGTATTTCCAGAGTTTTAGCCGATCCAGCGCCTGAACTGATTGTGAAGCGACTCGCTCCCGAGGGGCTGGAACTCGAATTGGGGTTTTGGATTCTCGATCCTGAGATAGGTACGACAGGCTTACTTTCCCAGGTTAATAGCGGTTTACTTTCTCTACTGCGGGACTTGGACATACGTATTCCCGTAGTGTTAGAAAAAACACCACAATTTTCAGATCAAACTGACAAGCCTTTGATTCATAAGCCTTTATCCGATTAAGTTGCTCTTTAAAAAGCCCGGCTAGGCCAAAACAACGTACAATTCGCACATTGAAGCATCGTTAGTCATATGAGCTGAATGCAGCTTTGCTTCGCCCTTGTTCTACTCTCTGGAGAAAAAATGAGCCTGACCTCTGGCTTGGATCCTGTACTTGATTTCCTTTTGAACGGTCTGACAAACGCGTCTGGCTGGCAAATATTTATTTATACCTTGATCGTCACGCACATCACCATCGCGGGCGTCACTATTTTTCTGCATCGCTGCCAAGCACACCGTGCCTTGGATTTACATGCGATACCCAGTCATTTTTTCCGTTTTTGGTTGTGGTTGACCACAGGTATGGTCACGAAAGAATGGGCTGCTATTCACCGTAAGCATCACGCCAAATGCGAGACAGAAGAAGATCCGCACAGCCCGGTCACGCGTGGCATCGATAAGGTTGTGTACGAAGGTGCAGAGCTCTACCGTATTGAGGCACGCAACACTGAAACCATAGAAAAATATGGCCACGGTACGCCAGATGACTGGATCGAGCGCAATGTCTATACAAAACACTCAGCCTTGGGTGTTTCTATGCTGTTGGTCATTAATATTTTGCTGTTTGGCGTGCTTGGTTTGAGCGTCTGGGCAGTGCAGATGATGTGGATTCCTGTGACTGCTGCCGGCGTCATTAATGGCATTGGTCATTATTGGGGCTATCGCAACTTTGATTGCAAGGATGCGTCAACCAACATTCTTCCTTGGGGCATCATCATTGGTGGTGAAGAGCTGCACAACAACCATCACACTTATGGCACTTCGGCCAAGCTCTCATCCAAGTGGTATGAGTTTGATATTGGCTGGATGTACATAACGATTCTTTCTTTCTTCGGTCTCGCCAAAGTTAAGAAAGTCGCACCTGCTCCACGCTTTGATCGCGAAAAGCTGGTGGCGGATCTCGATACCTTGCAGTCCATTGTGGCTAATCGCTACGATGTGATGTCCAAATATGCCCTTTCACTGAGACAGGTATGGAGCGACGAGATTGCCAACATTCGGGCCAAATCCGAACTCGAGAAAGACGTGTTGAAATCATCAAAAAAATTACTGCAGTGCGAGCCAGCGACGCTGGAAGTCGCGCAGCAGCAGCAGTTGTCAGAAATTTTCAAGTACAGCGATGCTTTGAAGACTATGCATGAAATGAGAACAGAATTAGCTGCACTGTGGGAGCGTTCCCATTCGAGTAGCGATCAATTACTCGCCCAGCTGCGTGATTGGTGTGCTCGTGCTGAGGCTTCGGGTATTCGTTCGTTGGAGCAGTTCTCGCTGCGCTTGCGTAGCTATGCCTAACGTTAGAATGTCGCGTTGATGACTATCGAAAGTCGATAGTTTCAAGCAAAAAAAGCCCCGCAAATCTTGCGGGGCTTTTTTACGAACATTACTAACTTAGCGAATCGACGATTTATTTAATCTTCGTTTCTTTGTACATCACGTGCTTACGTGCCTTGGGATCAAATTTCATGATCTCCATTTTTTCAGGCATGGTGCGCTTGTTTTTGGAAGTCGTGTAGAAGTGGCCAGTACCCGCACTTGACTCCAGTTTGATCTTATCTCGGCCTTTAGTAGCCATGGTGGTCGTCCTTTAAATGTAATCGTTAGATCTTTTCGCCACGGGCGCGCATGTCGACCAGCACGGCGTCGATGCCGAGTTTGTCGATAATACGAACACCTGCAGTCGATACGCGCATGCGGACCCAGCGGTTTTCAGATTCAACCCAGAAACGGCGATTCTGCAAGTTAGGCAGGAAGCGGCGCTTGGTTTTGTTATTAGCGTGGGAAACGTTATTGCCGACCATCGGCTTCTTCCCTGTTACTTGGCATTCACGTGCCACGGCAGACTCCTTTATACATCCAACATTAGAAAGACGACGAGTATACTGAAAATATTTAAATTTTTCAAGGACTTGCGAACTAAAATGGTGTCTTGTAACTATTAAATAATTTAACAATTGACCTAAGTTAGGCATAAATTTTGACTTATCTTGCCTTATCAAT
>JBIIQR010000094.1:0-5935 GCA_044341985.1 Burkholderiaceae bacterium | reverse complement strand
GGCAGGCAAAAATGACGATCGCTAACAAAAAATTAGCCAACGGCCCTGCGCTAACAATCGCTATTCGACGTAATACCGGTTGTCGTGTGAATTCGCGCGCCAAATCGGCTTCGGGAATCTCTCCAGCATCATCGGCACGCGCATCGAGCATTTTGACGTAGCCGCCCAAAGGCACAGCCGACACTGCCCACTCGGTCTGATCTGGCCCAAAACGCCGAGACCAAATAACTTTACCCAGACCGACAGAAAATCGTAGTACTTTGACGCCACACCAACGCGCCACCAGGTAATGGCCAAATTCATGAATGGTGACCAGCACACCAATCACAACGATAAAAGCAAAAATCGTTTGCAGTAATTCCATGAAATCTCAGTGTATTGAATTGTTGTAGTGAAGCTTTATTGGTACATTAATTCGCGCGCCAGTAAACGCGCTGATTTATCCATAGCCAGTACAGAACCTAAGTCGGTAACAGGCTCAACCGGCAAACGGTTGAGCACAGCATCAATCAACTCAGGAATCTTTCTAAAACCAATCTGCCTGTCTAGAAACGCCTCTACTGCTACTTCATTAGTTGCATTTAACACAGCTGCTGCGCTACCACCAGCATGCAAGGCATCAAACGCTAGTTTTAGGCAAGGAAACCGCAGATAGTCGGGCGGGCGGAAATTGAGTTGCGCTATTTTCGTTAAGTCGACGGTATCCACACCCGACTCAATACGATCAGGATAAGCCAACGCATGCGCAATCGGCGTTCGCATATCTGGATTTCCAAGCTGCGCCAATACCGACCCATCGGCATACGAAACCATAGAATGAATCACACTTTGCGGATGAATCACGACATCAATTTGACTAGGCGCAGCACCAAACAACCAATGCGCCTCAATGACTTCCAATCCCTTGTTCATCATCGTAGCGGAGTCGACTGATATTTTTCTGCCCATACTCCAATTCGGGTGCGCTACGGCTTGCTCGGGCGTGACTTGATCAAGTGTGCTGACATCGCGATCCAAAAATGGACCGCCCGAGGCTGTTAACAGTATCTTGCGTATGCCGTGATGCCCAAGCTGACGCTGATAATTCAAAGGCAAACACTGAAAGATTGCATTGTGTTCGCTATCAATCGGTAACAGCACCGATCCACTAGCAGCGATGGCATCCATAAACAGCTGACCGGAAATTACCAATGCCTCTTTGTTCGCGAGCAGTACTTTTTTTCCTGCATGCGCAGCGGCCATCGTCGGCGCCAAACCCGCCGCACCCACAATGGCTGCCATCACTGTTGTACAAGCCGCTGCACTCGATACATCACACAAAGCTTGCTCACCATACTCTACTTGCGTGCTCAAACCTGCTGAGTGAAGTAGAGCAGATAATTGGCTCGCTGCTTCTGCAGTACCTACCACCGCAACTTCGGGTGTAAACCGTATGCATTGCTCAGCGAGTTCATCAACCCGGCTGTGGGCCGTTAATGCATAAACGCGGTAACGATCTGGATGTCGTGCAATCACATCCAGTGTTGAGACGCCTATGGAGCCGGTCGCTCCAAGTACTGTTATCGATTGCATAGTTTTTATTTTTTGTCTCAGGACTGCGAAGTCAACAACAAAACCAAAGGCATTACGGGTATCAACGCGTCAATGCGATCCAGTACGCCGCCGTGCCCCGGTAGTAGCTGGCTACTATCCTTCATTCCTGCACGACGCTTCATTAACGATTCAAATAAATCACCAACCACACTTGCGGCCACCAAAACGCTCATGATGACTATCCACAACGGCCATCCACGCTGGTGCGCCAGCTGTGCTGCAAAAGTATCAGACAGAGACGGTATAAAAACAGAAGCGGCAAAAAGCAGCAACACTGCAAGCCAACCGCCTATCGCGCCTTCCCACGTTTTTCCGGGTGAGATTTCAGGAGCCAATTTGCGTCGACCAAATTTTCTTCCTGCAAAATAAGCACCGATATCCGCTACCCAAACGATGGCCATCGCTGATACCAGATACACAGGTGAGTGTTCGAACACCGCTGCAATTGAGACAAAGCAGCCTAATAAAGCAATCATAAAAACAAACACAAACAGCAGCCCGCGTGCACCTTGCAGTGATGGAAGGCCTAACTTGAGCGCAGGGAAAAATCGTATCGCCCAGATCAACGCGCAAAGCATAGCAAGTGGCTTCCAGTTCCAACTAGGGCCGGATGCAAGTATCAGCAAGAAGATACCACCCATCACAGCCATCGGCAGTGGAGTACGGACATCAAGCAAGCGCAGGCCTTCCCAAACAGCCGCCGCAAAGAAAACGGCGAGAGTCAAGCGAAAGGCCAGCAAAGATTCTGAACCGAGCACGACGGCTAGCAACGCTAGCAGCGCGATGGCAGTTAGCACTCTCTGGCGCAACATCAGGAAGCCTTCCTGACCTCAATGAGCTGAGCGCTGGTGCGCCCAAAACGACGTTCGCGTTGTTGATAAGAAATGATAGCCTCATCGAGTGACGCCGCATCGAAATCAGGCCAAAAGGTTTCGGTGAAATACAACTCGGTGTAAGCCAACTGCCAGAGCAGAAAATTTGAAATGCGCTGCTCACCACCGGTGCGTATAAATAAATCTGGCTCTGGCGCAAAAGCCATCGCAAGATGCGGCGCAATGTCTTGCTCAGTAAATTCGGAACCCACAGGCAGAATGTCAGCGGCTTTGTTCATGGCCTGCAGCATGTCCCAACGACCGCCATAGTTTGCGCAGATGGTGAGATTCAATGTGTCATTATCTTTGGTCTTAAGCTCAGCCTGAGCAATTTGATCCCGCAGTCGTGCATCGAAGCGGCTCAAATCACCGACCACGCGCAAGCGAATGCCCGTGGCAAGCATTCGATTAACTTCGCGCTCAAGTGCAGTAGAAAACAAGCGCATCAATAACGATACTTCGTCAGCAGGACGACGCCAGTTTTCTGAACTAAACGCAAACAAAGTCAGGTACGAAATTTTGCGCGAAACGCAGGCTTTGACGATGGCGCGAACTGATTCAACGCCTTTGGCATGACCCGCAACTCGAGGCAGGTAACGCGATGTTGCCCAGCGTCCGTTGCCATCCATGATAATGGCGACATGCGATGGAATCAGCGACGTGTCAGGAATATGTTGAGTCGAACTCGCTTGGATCATCGCTCAGCCCGTGTCTGAAAAGTTTGGATAGTCTGCCGTGCGACGACGGTAGCGCAATACGAGATGTCATCCACCAAGGAATAGCGAGTTCTAATCAAGAGACTGTCTTTCTGAAAGTTAGCTACACAAAGGACGGTTAAACAGTCAGCACTTCTTTTTCTTTATCAGCTACGAGCTTGTCGACTTCTGCGACAAATTTATCGGTCAATTTTTGCACGTCGTCTTGAGCACGACGCTCATCGTCTTCTGAAATTGCTTTGTCTTTTAAGAGCTTTTTTAAACCCTCATTAGCATCGCGACGAATGTTACGAATCGCGATCTTGGCATCTTCTGCTTCGCTCTTAACAAGCTTTACCATCTCTTTACGACGTTCTTCAGTCAAGGCAGGCGTAGGAACACGAATCACATCACCTTGTGTCGAAGGATTGAGTCCAAGATCGGATTCGCGGATCGCTTTCTCGACAGTAGCGATCATCTTTTTTTCCCATGGCTGTACGCCAATGGTGCGCGCATCGAGCAAGGTCACGTTAGCGACTTGATTGATATGGGTGGGGGTACCGTAGTAATCGACTTGAACATGATCCAACATGCCGACATGCGCCCGGCCGGTCCGCACTTTGGCGAGATCGGTCTTTAGGGTCTCTATCGACTTTTGCATTTTTTGATCGGTATTTTTTTTGACGTCGGCAACGCTCATACTGCTCTCCTGTAATTCTTTAATTCAATCATTCAACGATTCGATGATTCACTAATCTAACCAGTTTACCAATGGCTACTAAAATCGCAGATACAAATAACAAATAATGATTCTACAAATGCTGATGTAACTCGTACTACCGCTTTTATACGTGAACTAATGTCCCTACGTCTTCTCCAAGTATCACGCGCTTGAGCGCACCTGCTTTGGTAATAGAGAATACTCGGATAGGAAGCTTTTGGTCGCGGCATAGCGCAAATGCTGTCGCGTCCATGACTTGCAAACGCTTGGCAATCGCTTCATCAAAGCTAATCTCGGCATAGCGAGTTGCAGCGGCATCTTTTTTAGGATCAGAACTGTACACGCCGTCGACTTTGGTCGCCTTCAGAACGACTTCAGCGCCGATTTCAGCGCCGCGTAAGGCCGCTGCTGTGTCAGTAGTAAAAAATGGGTTACCAGTACCGGCGGCGAAGATCACAATCTTGCCTTCTTCAAGATACTGCAGCGCCTTAGGTCGCACGTAGGGTTCAACGACCTGCTCGATACCAATTGCTGACATCACACGAGCAGTCATACCGCCCTGACGCATCGCATCGGCTAACGCTAATGAATTCATTACGGTAGCGAGCATCCCCATGTAATCGGCCGTCGCTCTATCCATGCCCTGTGCGCCGGGGGCGACGCCACGAAAAATATTTCCACCGCCGATAACAATCGCGAGCTCGACACCCATGGCGGCAATTTCAGAAACATCGGCCACCATGCGTTCAATCGTCGCCCGATTGATACCGTAGGCATCATCGCCCATCAGGGCTTCGCCGGAGAGTTTCAGAAGGACTCGCTTATAAGCGGGTGACGTCATAGTTAGTGCTCCCTGGTGATTCGGTTTTTACGTAGTCTCGCCGAACAACAGTCTGTATTTTAACTGTTGATCTTCAATTCACTTTATTCGTGCTGCTGCAGGCTAAAAAAACGGGCCTTGCGGCCCGTTTTAATCATTACCCTTGCTTGGCGGCGGCTACTTGCGCCGCTACCTCCGCAGCAAAGTCATCTTGCTTCTTCTCGATGCCTTCACCAACGATAAACATTACAAAGCTCTTCACGGACGTGTTCGCCGCTTTCAACATCTGCTGAACGGTTTGCTTGTCATTCTTAACGAATGTCTGATCAAACAAAGACACTTCTTTCAGATATTTCTGGACGGAGCCTTCAACCATTTTCGCTGCGATATCCGCTGGCTTGCCAGACTCTTCTGCTTTGAGTTTGGCCACTGAACGCTCTTTTTCGATCAGATCAGCAGGAACTTGGTCCGAAGACAAAGCGACAGGCTTCATCGCGGCAATGTGCATTGCCACGTCTTTACCCACTTGCTCGTCCGAGCCCTCAAACTCAACCATCACGCCAATGCGTGTACCGTGCAGATACGACGTCAGTTTGCCTGATGTTTGAAAACGCTTAAAACGACGAATCGACATGTTTTCACCGATACGGCCAATTAACTCGGTACGAACTTCTTCGACCGTCTTTCCGTACAGACCCAGTGCTGATAGCGCGGCCACGTCGGCAGGGCTATGATCAGTCACGAGTTTGGCGATATCGGAAGAGAATTTGAGGAAGTCATCGTTCTTGGAAACGAAATCGGTTTCACAATTAATTTCAACCAAAGCACCAACACCACCTGCGATGTACGAAGCTACCACGCCTTCAGCGGTGATACGTGATGCTGCTTTCGATGCTTTGCTACCCAATTTAACGCGCAGAATTTCTTCCGCACGCTCCATATCACCTTCCGCTTCTGTTAATGCTTTTTTGCATTCCATCATGGGGGCATCTGTTTTGGCGCGAAGCTCGCCCACCATTGCTGCCGTAATTGCTGCCATTCTGCTCTCCTAGTTCAAGGACGGCATCTAAGCCATCCATTATTCATTTCCCGAAAAAAAGGGGCTAACCTTCGTTGCCCCAGTTTCTCCGTCCTGATAATTCAGGACTGGCAGACGGGCTTATTAAGCTTGTCCGCTAACCTCGACAAATTCATCAGCGCCACCTTTAACGGCTTCAACGATGTCATTCACAGC
>JBIIQR010000093.1:0-5997 GCA_044341985.1 Burkholderiaceae bacterium | reverse complement strand
CAATGCAGACGCATCAAATTCAGTGAGGTTGGCCAATCGCTGCTTAAGATGGGCCTTGCCTTGGGCTAGCCAAAGCGGGATTTGCACTGTCTGTAGCGGATGGGAACGCAGAGCCCGCACCGCGGATTCATGCAGGGTGTCGGTCAGTATCAGTGTTCCGTCGAGATCAACGGCGAGCGGGATGGCAGTCAAATGCTGGTCCTCTGGGACGAAACTGAGCCGTATTGTAAATCAGAGAATTTATCTGTAAAAAAAAGAATAAAAGCCGTCGACCCGGATTGGGCGCGACGGCCTAAGCTAAACAAGCCCTTCTTAGCGCTGCGATACCGCGTCTACCACCGCCAGCGCAGTCATATTGACGATACGGCGCACGGTCGCTGATGGGGTCAATACATGAACTGCACGTGAGCAGCCTAGCAATACCGGACCAATCGCCACACCATTACCCGCTGCCACTTTCAATAAGTTGTAGGCGATATTCGCCGAATCCATACTTGAAAACACCAACAAATTGGCATCGCCTTTGAGTGGTGTGTCGGGCATGGCCTGACGCAGCGTGTGAGCATCAAGCGCGACATCACCGTGCATTTCACCATCGACTTCCAATTCCGGTGCACGCGCACGAATCAGACTCAACGCTTCGCGCATTCGGCAAGCCGATTCGCTGTTACTGCTACCAAAGTTGGAATGCGAAAGCAAGGCAGCACGCGGATGCAAACCAAAACGTCGCATCTCTTCAGCAGCCATGATCGTAATTTCAGCAATCTGTTCTGCTGTTGGAGTTTCATTGACATGCGTGTCGACTAGTACGACCTGACGATCCGGCAGCACCAAAGCATTCATCGCTGCATACGTATTCACACCCGCACGACGTCCTAGTACCTGATCGATGTAATGCAGATGCAAATTAACCGTGCCGAAGGTACCGCAAATCATACCGTCTGCATCACCTTTATGAATCGCCATGGAGCCGATCAACGTATGACGACGACGCATTTCTAACTTAGCGTATTGCTCATTGACCCCTTTTCGGTGAGTCATGGATAAATACGTTTCCCAATAAGAGCGATAGCGATCATCACGCTCGGGATTGATGACATCAAAATCAATCTCTGGACGCAGTCGTAATCCATAGCGCTCGATACGTTGCGCTAACACTGCAGGGCGACCAATCAAGATAGGTTTCGCCAGACCTTCATCAATCACGACCTGCACTGCACGTAATACGCGTTCTTCTTCACCCTCAGCAAACACGATACGTTTTTTTGCAGCTGGCGCTTTTTTAGCCATAGCAAACACCGGCTTCATTAAGCTACCGCTGTGATAAACAAATTGCTGCAGCTTGTCGGTGTAAGCGGCAATATCTTTGATGGGACGCTGTGCTACACCGGATTTTTGAGCCGCTAATGCAACAGCAGGTGCAATTTTCAACATCAAGCGCGGATCAAACGGCTTAGGGATGATGTAGTCGGAACCAAACGCTAAATTAGTCACGCCATAGGTAGTTGCAACCACATCCGATTGTTCTGCTTGCGCTAATTCTGCAATCGCATGAACCGTCGCAATTTCCATTGTGCGTGTGATCGTCGTCGCACCGCAGTCGAGCGCACCACGGAAAATATACGGAAAGCACAACACGTTATTTACTTGGTTCGGATAATCCGAACGGCCCGTCGCTATTACCGCATCGTCGCGCACTTCGCGCACTTCTTCAGGAAGGATTTCTGGGGTTGGATTCGCCAGCGCAAGTACCAGAGGACGCTCGGCCATGGCTCGCACCATCTCGGGTTTGAGCACGCCACCTGCTGAGAGACCCAAGAAAATATCTGCACCCGGAATCACCTCAGCCAAGGTCCGTGCAGCGATATCTTGCGCAAAACGTTCTTTGTCCGGATCCATTAATTCTTTACGGCCTTTGTAAACCACACCGGCCAAATCCGTAACAAAGATATTCTCAATCGGAAAACCAAGATCGACAATGAGATCGAGACAAGCCAGCGCCGCAGCACCTGCACCTGACACCACTAACTTACATTTTTTCAGATCTTTACCAACGACCTTCAGACCATTCAAAATGGCTGCACCAACGATGATGGCGGTTCCATGTTGATCATCATGGAACACCGGAATTTTCATACGGTCACGTAATTTACGTTCGATGTAAAAACATTCGGGTGCCTTGATGTCTTCTAGGTTGACACCACCAAAGGTCGGCTCAAGGGCGGCAATGATGTCGACTAATTTGTCGGGATCGGATTCATTGATCTCAATGTCGAACACATCAATACCAGCAAACTTCTTAAACAGAACGCCCTTGCCTTCCATCACCGGCTTGGCTGCCAGTGGTCCAATATTGCCAAGACCCAGCACCGCCGTGCCATTCGTAATGACGGCTACCAGATTGCCACGGGCGGTATAACGAAACGCATTGGCAGGATCGGCCGCGATCTCTTCACACGCTGCCGCCACACCGGGCGAATAGGCCAATGCCAGATCGCGCTGGTTAGTCAGCTGCTTGGTGGGGGTGACACTGATTTTTCCTGGGGAGGGGAATTCGTGGTACTCAAGAGCCGCCTGACGAAATTGCTGACGGAGCTCTTTTTGGTTGTGATCTGATTCCATGGAGGGGCAACTTTCTTTGATGCGTCATGCTCGGTGCTGGATTTTATCAGACGGCTGATTTCCGAACACACTGACGCCACTATTCTTATACTAAATAGATCGATGTCAGCCCTTACAGGGCCAATACTCAGCCTATAGTTTAAAAATTTTCATGTAACCCTTGCTGAGTATCTCAAGTACCGTCGCGCGCTTGCAGCGCACACCCTGACGCACGTTAGCTTGGTTAGGAGCACTCTTAGGTAGAATCAATGCATGCTTAGCGAATTTCAACTGATAGCTCGGTATTTCAAACGCACCCCACGCGCGGGCGGCCCCGTTCAACTTGGGGTCGGTGATGATTGTGCGTTACTCCAACCACCAAGTGGTGAGCTGTTAGCAATTTCCACTGACATGCTGATTGAAGGTCGGCATTTTTTCGCTGGTGCTAATCCTTACGATTTGGGTCATAAAGCGCTGGCGGTGAATCTTTCTGACCTGGCTGCCATGGGTGCACAACCCATCAGCTTTACCTTGGCACTGGCCTTACCGGCATCAGACTCGCATTGGCTACAAGCTTTTTCGGAGGGTTTATTCCATCTAGCCGATGCACAAGCCATAGAAC
This sequence comes from Burkholderiaceae bacterium, assembly GCA_044341985.1. GTDB lineage: Bacteria > Pseudomonadota > Gammaproteobacteria > Burkholderiales > Burkholderiaceae_D > Pernthalerella. The sequence goes on along the minus strand of JBIIQR010000093.1, from coordinate 2,774 downwards.
TCATCGGTGGCGATACCACGCGCGGACCACTCGCCATTAGCATCACCGTGATTGGTACTGTGCCAAATACGCAGGCGCTCAAACGCAGCGGTGCACAAGCGGGAGATGAATTATGGATCTCAGGATCCCTAGGCGATGCGCGTCTTGCCCTGGAAGTTTTGCAAAACAAACGCACTCTTGCGCCTGATCTGTTAACGAAAGCCTCTAAACGACTACACCGACCCGAACCACGCGTAGCTCTGGGTTTAGCTTTGCGCGGTATTGCCAGCGCTGCGATTGATGTATCCGATGGCTTACTGGGTGATCTGGGACATTTACTCAATCAGTCATCACTAAGCGCTACCCTGTTCGCTGACGATCTACCGTTCGGTGAAGCATTGTTAAGTCAAACTATCGATACACGCTATGCGTTGGCATTCAATGGTGGTGACGACTATGAAATCTGTTTCAGCGCAGCGCCAGATCAACATCAAGCTGTCATCTCCGCAGGGCATAGTAGTCAGACTCGGGTTACCTGTATTGGTCGTTTAAACAAAGGATCCGGCATTCACGTGCAGGATCATCAAGGCAAAATTATTTCAGCCGACAATCAATCTTTCGATCATTTCACTGAAAACCACTCATCGTGAATTCTTCAACACCCAACCCTGCTTCTGATAGAGCGCCAATTCTTCGTCCCGGGGTGAATTTCATGCTGTCCCATCCCGCGCATTTTTTATCGCTAGGAATGGGCAGTGGCCTCTCACGTATCGTACCCGGCACGGTAGGCACGTTGTTTGGCTGGTTACTCTTCCATGCGCTCTCAGTACGTTGGCCGGAGATCATGACGCCCACGACATGGGCTTGGATCATCATTATTGGATTTACTGTCGGCGTATGGGCATGCAATAAAACAGGACATGCACTCGGCGTGTTAGATCATGGCGCGATGGTATGGGATGAAATTATTGCTATCTGGCTCGTGATGGTATTCGTCACGCCGGCGAGTTTTAAAGTGCAGCTGTGGGCTTTTTTAGTGTTTCGTGCGTTTGACATGATCAAACCTCCACCGATACGTCAGTTTGAGAAAAAATTCAAAGGCGGGTTTGGCGTGATGGGCGACGATATCATCGCAGCGTTCTTTACATTACTCGTGTTTGCGCTTTGGCGTTTTATTTAACTCTATTACGACGCTCTGAAAAATCGCAAAAAAGGGAAAAGTCATGAACACATTGAATGAACTAGCTAGCGAAGTGGGTAAAGCGCTCAAGCAGCGCGGCTGGTTACTGGCAACGGCTGAATCCATTACCGGCGGCAGCATATCGCAAGCGATTACCGATATTCCCGGTTCGTCAGAGTGGTTTGACTGTGGCTTTGTGACGTATTCGAATGGATCAAAAACACAATTTCTCGACGTATCAGAAGCATTGATTGCGCAGCATGGGGCCGTCAGCGAAGAAGTCGCGGGCGAAATGGCCAAGGGCACCCTTATAAATACCGATGCACACATCACGCTTTCAACCACGGGTATCGCAGGGCCTGGTGGAGCCGTTCCCGGCAAGCCCGTGGGTACAGTTTGTTTTGGTTGGGCATGCGAAAAGCGTGTGCACACAGAGCGAGTTGTGTTTGCTGGTGATCGACATTCCGTGCGAACACAGACTGCAGAGCATGCACTGAAAGGCTTACTGAAATTTATGAAGCAACTTTAAAAAATATGCTTGTGCGTTGTTCGGCTGCCAGCAAGTCGCTTATTGCATCAGATCATGTTAAACACACAAGACAATTTTTACCTGCTGTCTGAAAATTTGATGATCGAACTTCAAATTCATATACAAGCCAATTATTAGCGCGCATCCCATTTTTTGAATAACCATATCGAAATTTTCGATCACGATTCTCAATCATCTTGAGCCTACCCATACTCCGCTGGCCGTTGCCTTTGGATGGTTTCGTCAGATGGTGATAACCGCATTGGTCTCCTGATCAGTGATCATTTTTCTGCCGAGGCTGGCTTAAGGCACGGCCCCTAAATTCAGCAGTCGTTGCTATCGATAAGCATTGTCACTCAGGCTTTGGACAACACCGCAATGTTTACGCAGAACGAAACTGATTGATGGCATCGCGTGTTTGCAGCGCGACACGCGATGCCGCCTCAGCAAAACTCTCACTCCCCTCAGGCTTTGCATAAAGAATGGCGCGCGATGAATTAATCATCATGCCAGCGCCTGTCGAGCTGCGCCCTGCTTTAACAGTCGCCTCGATATCGCCACCTTGCGCACCAATACCAGGCACCAGCAAAGGCATATCACCGACGATCTTTCTAACTTGCTCAAGTTCGTGTGGGAAGGTTGCACCCACCACTAAGCCACACTGGCCATGAGGATTCCATTTTTCTGACACCATTCGCGCAACGTGCTGATACAAAGGAACACCATCAATTGTCAGGAATTGCAAATCCGAGCCGCCGGGATTCGATGTGCGGCACAAGATAATGGCACCACGATCCTTCCATTCCAAATACGGCGCAACAGAATCAAACCCCATGTACGGATTTAAGGTTACTGCGTCGGCATCGTAACGCTCGAATGCCTCGCGTGCATATTGTTCAGCGGTTGAACCGATATCTCCACGCTTAGCATCCAGCACAATCGGAATATCAGGATAGTTTTGTTTCAGATAATCACAGATCGCTTGCAGTTGATCTTCCGCAGCCAACGCTGCGAAATAAGCGATTTGCGGCTTGAAAGCGCAGGCATAGGAAGCAGTAGCATCGATGATGGCTTTGCAAAATAAAA
>JBIIQR010000091.1:0-6007 GCA_044341985.1 Burkholderiaceae bacterium | reverse complement strand
CGAATGTCTTCTCAGTATCAAAGATTGCAAACTTTGACTATACGCTGTATATTTCAGTCCCTCAGACGCGGGGTGGAGCAGTCTGGCAGCTCGTCGGGCTCATAACCCGAAGGTCGTAGGTTCAAATCCTGCCCCCGCAACCAGTTATCAGGCCCGGTTAATTCAACCGGGCTTTGTTTTTTGTGCGGCGATCGCGTTGACGGGCAGCCGATCAGATTCGAGCACTGCTTCAAGGATGGCTTTCACATACGCAAGCTGTGTGTCTTTTGGCTTAGCCTAAAAATTTCAGGCGATGACAAGTGCCAGGAAGTGCCCTATAATCCGGCCAACTTGGCTTGACGCGGCTTCGTTCCTTTTTCGGGACTTTCTGCCACGCGTCCCACTAGTCATACGGCCTAGCCCACGTTACTCGCCCACCAAAAAGCATAATTCTCGGGCGCTGGCGTTAAAGCACCACCGATATTTCTGTTCCCAACGCAGCTCCATTTGCGTGGGCCTTGAATAATTGCATTCCATTGCTACCAACCTAACTGCAAGAACCGCAGATGAATACCCAAGAGGCGAAAAAAGTCCTCGAGACAGTGCTGTTATGCACTCACGAGGCACTTTCCATTAATGATCTGAAAAAGTTATTTGCCGGTCCTGTCGAGGAGGCGGAATCGACACTCGATACCGAGACCATCAAATCACTTTTAGAAGAATTAGCGCAAGATTGGTCCGAGCGCGGAGTTGAACTCGTCATGCTTTCTACCGGCTGGCGCTTTCAAAGTCGTCCGGAAATGAAACCTTTTCTTGATCGACTTAATCCGGATAAGCCACCTAAGTACACACGAGCAACGTTGGAGACATTAGCCATCATTGTTTATCGACAGCCAGTCACGCGTGGCGACATTGAAGATATTCGCGGTGTGGCCGTCAATTCGCAGACCATAAAGTTGCTAGAAGACCGTGGTTGGGTCGATGTGATTGGACATCGTGATGTGCCCGGAAGGCCTGCGTTACTGGCGACCACAAAGCAATTTCTTGATGACTTAGGATTGTCTTCGTTGGAGGAATTACCTCCGCTGCAAGCGGTTGGCGGTGAAGGCAATGAGGCGACTGCCGCGATGCAAGCGTTAGAACAAAACTTGGAAGCGTCATTGAATCAGGCATCGATTGATTTCGTCGATGCTGCAGACAGTGATGATCAAGCAGTGCACGTAGTAACTGTGCCGCAAGGTGCCGATGCAGAACCTGCGGAACAGGAAAGTAACGAAGAGCACCCCCAGCCGTCCAGTACAACCGAAGATAAACCACACACCGAATCTGACAATGACAGCCCACAATCCCACTGATACGCCAGCTGCGTTGAACGCTGTTGATTCCGGATCGGAGTCGGAGCGGCCGCAAGCAGAAGCGGGAGAAAAACCTCGCGAAGGTGAGCAGAAACCACCTCATCGAGGTGTCAGAGGTCCACGATCGTTGAGGCGCTCCAGAGGTGGTGATCGTTCTGCTGATGGTGCTAGCGATACGCCTAAGCATGCGGGTGGTGCCCGAGAAGGTCGGGAACAAAAATTTAAAGATAACAAGGACCCACAGCGGCATCCTCAGAAAAATAGACAAGGTCCACGCTCTGGTCCTGCGGATCGTCATGGCCCACGCAAGCCTCATGCACGTCCTGCGCCGGTTGACGCAGACGCGATTTTTAGTTTTGTCACCTCCGATGCCTACGATACGTCGGTCGCGAGTGATGAAGCCGGGCCACGTTCTGCATCGCGCAATCAAAAACCTGTACGGCGTGATTTAACAGCCGATGATGACGCGCCGAAATTGCACAAAGTGTTGGCGGAAGCAGGCATGGGTTCACGTCGCGATATGGAAGAGCTTATTATCGCGGGACGAGTCTCAGTCAATGGAGAGCCTGCACATATCGGTCAGCGCATTCTGCCTACAGATTTAGTTCGTATTAATGGCAAACCTGTTCAGCGCAAGGTGAGTACTAAGCCACCGCGTGTTCTGGTTTATCACAAGCAGGCTGGAGAAATTGTTAGTTCCAGTGATCCCGAAGGTCGTGCGACCGTGTTTGATCGTCTTCCTAATATCAAGGCCAGCAAATGGTTAGCGGTGGGTCGATTGGATTTCAATACTGAAGGTCTATTGTTGTTTACGACGTCGGGTGATCTCGCTAATCGATTAATGCATCCACGTTACGGTATTGAGCGTGAGTATGCAGTTCGCACACTGGGTGAGCTGGAAGAAGGTATGCGTCAGAAATTACTATCAGGTGTAGAGCTTGATGACGGTCCGGCACAGTTCAACAAGATTGCTGATGGTGGTGGTGAGGGCGCTAATCGTTGGTATCGAGTGACTATTTCTGAAGGCCGCAACCGTGAGGTGCGCCGCATGTTTGAAGCCGTTGGCTTGACGGTGTCGCGTTTGATACGTACTCGCTATGGCACGCTGACATTACCCTCCGCACTTCGCCGCGGACGCTGGGAAGAAATGGATGAGCACACAGTCCGGCAGTTGATGACGGCTAGTGGCCTTGAAAAATCGCCCAGCCGCCAAGGTCCGGCCAAGCCGCATGGGAATCATGGCGGTGCTAAGCCTCTTCATGGATCAGCTCAGCGCAATGGGAATGGTGTTCAAAATGGCAAGCGTCCTGCCAACAAGCCGCGTCAACCTGATCCTTTGCAAACAGCGCTTGGATTTCCGACAACGGGTAATGGCAACCGTCAGGGCAGACCGCAGGATGGTCAGCGCCGCTCAAATGGGGGAACGGGACAGTGGGCCAGCGATCGCTTTGGCACTGGAACCCCTGGGCGCCGTCGTTCACGCGGCTAACCTTCCCTTTTTAATAATTTTTATGAGTGGCATTTGCATTGCAGCGTAGCCGCTTATCGCATATAATCAGGGACTTAACAAAGTCTCTGTGACTCTGCGTGCGGTTCGGCTTTCATGGCTGATAACACGTTGATAGAGTGCAGAGCAAGAAAGATGGGCAGATGCCCATTTTTTTTTTCCCGAAAAGTTTGTGATTCAATTTTTTGGGTGGTGAAGCTCAGCAGGAGCGCGGTTTGGTTTTATCAGAATTAATTGAAAAGACAGTTACTGGCTTGGGCTACGAGTTAGTAGATTTCGAGCAGGCCGCGCGTGGCTTGCTTAGGGTATATATCGATGTGCCCGTTGAAGAAGATCGCGCAGTCACGGTGGAAGATTGTGAAAAGGTCACTCACCAGTTGCTGCATGTGCTTACCGTAGAAAACGCGAACTATGAGCGTTTGGAAGTGTCTTCGCCTGGGCTGGATCGGCCACTGAAGAAATTGGCAGATTACGTTCGATTTGTCGGGCACGAAGCCACAGTCAAATTGAGAATGCCTATGCCGAGCGCGGCAAATCGCAAATCCTTTCAGGGTTTGCTGCATGAACCTGATGGAGAAACACTCAGGCTTGAATTCGAAGGAAATGAAGGGCCTGCGATGTTGGAATTTTCGCTGGCAGAAGTGGACAAGGCACGGTTGGTGCCGAAAGTGGATTTCAGGAGTCGTAAATGAGTCGCGAAATTTTGATGCTGGTTGATGCGCTGGCGCGCGAAAAAAATGTAGACAAGGAAGTTGTCTTTGGCGCCCTAGAGCATGCGCTTGCACAGGCTACCAAAAAACGTTATCAGGGAGACGTCGATATTCGCGTGGCGATTGATCGTGAGACGGGTGAGTTTGAAACCTTTCAACGTTGGCACGTAGTGCCCGATGAAGCCGGCCTTCAATTGCCTGATCAAGAAATCTTGCTATTCGAAGCTAAAGAACAGATTGATGACATCGAAGTTGATGATCACATAGAAGAACCGATTGAATCTGTCGAGTTTGGTCGTCGCTTTGCGCAGGATACTAAGCAAGTGGTTTTGCAACGCATTCGTGACGCAGAGCGCGAACAAATCCTGTCGGATTTTCTAGATCGTGGCGATTCATTAGTGACCGGCATCATCAAGCGTATGGAGCGCGGTGATGCCATCGTCGAATCCGGCAAGATCGAAGCACGTCTTCCGCGCGATCAGATGATTCCTAAAGAGAACCTGCGCATTGGTGATCGTGTACGCGCTTACATTTTGCGTATTGATCGTAATGCTCGTGGTCCGCAAGTTATCTTGTCTCGCACTGCTCCGGACTTCATCGCCAAGCTGTTTGAACTTGAAGTTCCTGAAATTGAGCAAGGTCTACTGCTCATAAAATCAGCTGCCCGAGATCCTGGTGTGCGCGCAAAAATTGCCGTTTACACAGCAGACAAACGTATTGATCCGATTGGCACCTGCGTAGGTATGCGCGGATCGCGCGTACAAAGCGTGACAGGCGAATTAGGTGGCGAGCGCGTTGATATCGTGTTGTGGTCGGATGATCCTGCGCAGTTTGTGATTGGCGCACTCGCTCCCGCGAATGTGTCTTCGATTATGGTTGATGAAGATAAACACGCGATGGATGTGGTGGTGGATGAAGAAAATCTAGCTATCGCGATTGGCCGTGGTGGCCAAAATGTGCGTTTGGCTAGCGAACTTACTGGCTGGCAAATCAACATCATGACGGCAGAAGAGTCGGCTGACAAAGTGGCTTCGGAAACGGCAGTCATCCGTAATCTGTTCGTTGAAAAATTAGATGTAGATGAAGAAGTAGCTGACATTCTTGCGCAAGAGGGATTTTCTACCTTGGAAGAAATTGCGTACGTTCCCATTTCTGAAATGCTAGACATTGAGGCATTCGACGAAGAAACCATCAATGAATTGCGTAATCGCGCACGTGATGCGTTGGTAACTGAGGCGATTGCTTCAGAAGAAGGTCTAGAGGGCATGGATGATGCGCTGCTCAATCTGGAAGGCATGGATCGCGCGATTGCCGGCAAATTAGGTCTGGTTGGTATCAAGACAATCGATGCATTTGCGGGTCTCGCGTATGACGAGTTTGGAGCCATTCTCGCCTTGCCTACAGAACGTGCGCGTCAGTTGATTGATGAAGAATTTAAGGATGTGACGGACGATGAAATGCGGCTGATCGATGGGAAGTATGACGATCGTGCAAAAGAGCTGCAGTCGCGTGTCTGGAGTCTTGCCGAAAGCAAGTAAGTGCCAGCCCCAACACCATCCAAAAGCGTCATTAGAAAAGAGGACTGAATGGCAAGTAACAATGTAGCCCAATTTGCCACCGAGCTTAAGATGCCGGCCGATTTGCTGCTCAAGCAACTTAAGGCTGCAGGTGTCGATAAAAGTTCGACCGATGATCAGCTGTCCAAGGAAGATAAGGACAAGCTGTTAGGGCATTTGCGCAAGGTCCATGGTGCCGCAGCGGATGGTGAGAAAAAGAAAATCACGCTTACGCGCAAAGAGACGACTGAAATCAAGCAGGCTGATTCCAGCGGTAAATCGCGCACCATTCAAGTAGAAGTGCGAAAGAAGCGCACCTTCGTCAAGCGCGAGGATACGCCAGAGCAGGAAGTTGAGCCCGTCAAAGTCGCGACCAGTGTGATCGATGAGGCTGAACAAGCGCGTCGTGATGACGAAGCCCGCCGTCAAGCTGAATTCATCGCACGACAAGAAGCTGATTTGCGCGAAAAACAAGAGCGCTTAGCAAAACTAGAAGCCGAGCGAGAAGAAGCGTTGCGTGCAAGTGCTGTCGCTGAAGCTGCAGCAACTTCAACTGCTCAAACTGACTCTGGCGAAGCCGCAGCCGAGCAAGAATCTGCAGTACGCCTTGCACAGGAAAGTTCTGCACGAGTCGTTGCAACTGAAGAGGCACGTAAAGCCGTTGCTGACGAAGTGGCGCAGATCAAAGCCATGATGAGCACGCCGCGCAAAGTCATTAAGGCGCCCGAAGCGCCCCGCGCTGAAGGCACGCTACACAAACCCGGTGAGAAAAAGCCCGGCGAAAAGAAAGAAGAGAAAAAGCCCGGCGAAAAGAAATCCATCAAGTCAGCTAATGTTTCTTCTACCTGGCAGGATGAGGCTAAAAAACGTAGCCCAGGTGGTTTAAAAACACGTGGTGCA
>JBIIQR010000090.1:0-6070 GCA_044341985.1 Burkholderiaceae bacterium | reverse complement strand
CATTCCTGCCACTTGTTGTATGACACGACACCCACCACGATAGCTCCACCGATGGCGATCAGGCTTCCCTGCAACTCTGTCATTGAATGTTCTCCGGCTGCAATAGAAAAAAAGGCGGCATTGCGTATCAACCTAAGTGAAATATATCAAAACGTCATTGTAAAAGAAGCCCGCCCTTGACCTGCAAACATTCTGCACGACAACAACATTCCCCACTCATTGCCGTCTCTCTTTCAGTATCTGTGCTCTTGCTCTAACTCACTATTGACGGAAATCAAGATCACAAAAAAATATTGTCATTACGATAACCAGCAGTCACCAAGGCCATAAGGAGTTCACATCATGCGCGAGACCACTGAGATCAAGCTACACACATTGACCATGCTTTCTCTACGACCACTGGTACGCAGACTGCGTCACTGGTGGTTAAAACGAACAGAGGAACATTACCTGATTTGCGCATCGGTAGAGCACGCCCGAGCACGAGAGGCCGAAGAAAACGAGGCTTACTACCAGAAGCGCGCAGCAATGGCCCGCTCAGCGCAGCTATGGGACTAATAAACATTACAAACCAACCCAAAGTTTTGCGCGAAACGTAAGCGAGCTTGGGTTGGTCAGACAATTAATAATTAGGCCGCCTGAACGTCGGTGACTAAGTTAGCTGCCGATTCCATGTCCACCGCAACAATGCGCGAGACACCCTGTTCTTGCATCGTGACGCCGATCAGCTGATTCGCCATCTCCATCGCCAGTTTATTGTGAGAGATGAAAAGGAACTGCGTCTGAGTCGCCATCCGTTTAACCATCGTACAAAAACGAATGGTGTTCGCATCATCCAACGGCGCATCGACCTCATCGAGCAAACAGAAAGGCGCGGGATTGAGCTGGAATATCGAGAACACCAGCGCGGTCGCGGTCAATGCCTTCTCTCCACCAGAGAGCAAATGAATCGTCGCGTTTTTCTTACCCGGTGGCTGCGCCATCACTTGAACGCCCGAATCCAAAATCTCTTCACCCGTCATCACCAACTTCGCATTGCCACCGCCGAACAACTCGGGGAACAACTGACCAAAGTGATGATTGACCTTATCAAAGGTATCTTGCAACAGATCGCGTGTCTCTTTATCGATCTTGTGAATAGCGTCTTCCAAAGTCGTGATCGCTTCGGTCAAGTCAGCGTTCTGCGCATCCAGGAAATTCTTACGCTCAGACGCTTGAGCCAATTCATCCAATGCCGCCATGTTGACCGGACCCAGAGCATTAATCTGGTTAGTTAAACGTGTGACTTCACCTTGCAAGTACGACGGACGCATATCTGGGGTGAGTTTCTCGGCCAATGCCGCTTCGTCAACTTGAGCTTCAGCCAGTTGCTGAGCATATTGTTCCTGACTCAAACGCACGGCCTGCTCTTTCAGCTGCAATTCAACGATGCGATCACGCATCGGTTGCAACTCGCGATCAGCCGCCAACTTCGATTCATCTTGGCCGCGTAAACGCTGAGTCAGTTGATCGAGTTCATGACGCGCATTACTGAGCACCGCTTCCTGCTCACTGCGACGCTCTAGCAATGACTGTAATCCCGCCTGTGCCGCCTGATCATCCAGCGACTCCAGCTCAAGCTGACCTTGCTCCATGCTGGCATACAGCTGCGCTGATTGTTCTTGCGCTGTACCGATACTGCGCTTGAGCTCTTGAATACGATTCTCATGGGATTTGAGCGCAAACTCTGCCTGTTGCGCCGCCAAACCTAACTCGCGCAAGGTTTCACGCGCAAGATTTAAGCGGGCTTCGTGCTCGAGGTATACCGTTTGACCATCTTCATGTTTTTCTTGTACTTCACCCAACTCACCATCGAGCTGTTCAAGCGCAAGCTCAGCAGCTTGCATGATGTGATTTTGTTCAGCTTCTTGAGCTGATATTTCAGCCAAATCCGTTTCGATCTGTGTACTGCGCTGACTAAAGCGCTCCAACACTTCATTTCGACGCAACAAATCCATCTGCAGACTATGCAGAGCATCGGTTAATGCCGACACATCACGCGTAAGTTGTTCTAGACGCTGTGTACCCTGAGTGTAGGCCGCATCAGCTTGTACAGATCGCTGACGCGCTTCATCCGCTAACAACTGTTGCGTACGTACTTGTCGAACTAAATTATCAATCTCCTGCTGACGCGCCAGCATGCCATCTTGCTCAGAGTCAGCCGCATAAAAACGCACCGCCAGCTTACTAATCACGTGGCCCTGACGTGTCACAAAACTACCGCCTGATGGAAGTTTAGAACGATCAGCTAATGCCGCACTTGCATCGTCAGCCACATAAACGTCGTGCAACCAATCTTGCATCAGCGCGCGCAAACCGGGATCGCTGATTTGCATCATCGCGATCAGCGGCTTCAGACCCGCAGGTGAGGTGTCATTATTATTTGCCGTTCCAGAGAGCGAGAACAACGACAACTTAGCAGGCGGAGAATCAGTAAAAAAGGCTTTAGCCCAATCTAAATTCGACACTTCCAACGCACCCGTGCGCTCACGCAGTACCGATTCGAGCGACGTTTCCCAACCTGCTTCAATAGTTAATTTTTGCCACAGACGTGGCAATTTGCCCAACTCATGTTTTTGCAACCAAGGTGCAACCTTACCTTCAGTTTGCAATTTATCTTGCAATTGCTTGAGTGTGGCTAAGCGCGATTCCAGTTGCGCATGATTCGCGTTTTGCGCAATCGTCTGTTCTTGCGCATCGCGGCGCTCTTTTTCAAGTTCTGGTTGGCGTATACGTGCTGTCTGTAAATCGTTATTCGCCTGCTCGAGCACTTCCTGCTTCTCCTGCACCTGCGCTTTTAATTCTTCCAGATGGCTAGTGTCAGGTTGCGACAAACCGCCCTTTTCTTGAGTAAGTCGCTCTCGACGCAAGGTCAAGCCAGAAAGAATGCTCGACGCATTGCGCTGATGCGCTGATTCCAATTCAATCCGCTGCTGCACTTGCATGATGCGCGAACGCGATTCTGTCGTAGCCAATTGCGCAGCTCGCCAGGCTTCTTCAAGCGCCGGCATCTCCGCTTCTTTAAGCTGCACAGCCTCTTGCGCTTGAGCGACGTTGCCAGCGTGCGCTTCTAACTCAACTTCCGATTGCGCCAGCTCATCTTGAAATTGTGTACCTTGACGCTGCCATTGCTCGCGCTGTGCTGAGAGCGAATTGAGTTGCGTTTGCAAACGCGAACGTGATTCGATCACAAATTTAATTTGCGCTTCAAGACTCCCGATTTCAGAATTCGTTTGATACAACGCACCCTGCGCTTGATGCATGCGGTCGCCCGCTGCATAGTGCGCTTGACGCATATGTTCAAGCTCAGTCTCGATGTGGCGTAGTTTCGCTGTTTGACCTTCGAGGTCGGTTTGCGCTTTTTCTATATCGCGCGTAAATTTTTCTTGCTCTTGCAGAGCTTCATTTTTTCTCAGCAGCCAAAGCAGTTTTTGCTTTTCTTCTTGCTCACCTTGCAGCACATTAAATTTTTGTGCAACGTCAGCCTGGCTCTGCAGTTTTTCGAGGTTGGCATTTAATTCGCGCAGAATATCTTCAACACGCTGCAGATTTTCACGTGTGTCCTGCAAACGATTTTCAGTTTCGCGACGACGTTCTTTGTATTTCGATACACCCGCGGCTTCTTCCAAGAAGACACGGAGTTCTTCAGGACGCGACTCAATGATGCGCGAAATCATGCCTTGGCCGATGATGGCGTAGGCGCGTGGTCCTAAACCGGTACCCAGAAAAATATCTTGTACGTCGCGTCTACGTACCGCTTGATTATTGATGTAATACGTTGAAGTGCCGTCACGCGTGAGGGTGCGTTTTACTGAAATTTCAGCAAACGTACTCCACTGTCCTGCAGCCTTGCCCAAGCTGTTATCAAACAAAAGCTCAACCGACGCACGACCTGCAGGCTTGCGACTCGTGGTTCCATTAAAAATAACGTCCTGCATGGATTCGCCACGCAGCTCTGACGCCTTGGATTCACCCAGCACCCATCGAACCGCGTCAATGATGTTGGACTTACCACAACCGTTTGGTCCAACCACGCCCACCAGCTGACCGGGAACCTGGAAATTGGTCGGATCAACAAAAGATTTGAATCCGGAGAGTTTTAAAGAAGTTAACCGCACGTGATCGACTTGTTAGCGTTAATACATCAGATGGTTTGGGAACAGCTTGCTTCACTAGCACGTAGTCTGAGCAAAGAAAGCTGATGGCGGGCCGGTCTACATGAAACTTCACCTTGTGAAAACGGCTCTTAAAACAGAAACCGGACAGTGAATGCCCGGTCATCTATTCAAGAGAGTAATCATAACATTGGAAGCCGGCACGACCGACCAAAACCAAGTATCAAGGTTCTCATATGAAAACCCAAATCGATCGTCATACAGGCCTCCAGCTGAATAAATTGCTTCACTATCTGGGTGTTTTCCGTCGTGATCAGGATCAGGTTCAATACAAATCAAGGACTTATAATCAAGCTGTTAGCAAAAAGCTTTCTTCTGTCATTTTAAGTCTTCGCCAGTGGCGGTATTCGTTAGGACGGTATAATCCGCACGCCTGAGACTTCACTCTGCCACAACATCAACATCAAAAAGCGCCAGCCGTGAATCCCTTACTGGAAAAGCTACAACCTTACCCTTTTGAAAAATTACGGCGCCTATTCGCCGATGTATCGCCCAACCGCGAGCGTCGACCGATCAGCCTGGGAATTGGTGAACCCAAACATCCCACGCCGGCATTTATACAAAAGGCACTCGCCGACAATTTAGCTGGCTTAGCCAGCTACCCCACCACCGCCGGTTCCGACGCGTTACGCGCCGCCATCTGCGGCTGGTTAGAGCAACGCTACCGTCTGCCGCGACTCGATCCTTCCTGCGAAGTATTACCCGTCAATGGCTCGCGTGAAGCTTTATTCGCGTTAGCTCAAGCCGTGATTGATCCCTACGCCAAAGCCGTAGTGGTCTGTCCAAACCCGTTTTATCAAATCTATGAAGGTGCCGCCTACCTCGCCGGTGCCGAGCCTTTTTTTGCGAATTCCGATCCCAACCGCAATTTCGCGCCTGATTTTTCTACGGTCCCAGCCGCTGTGTGGCCGCGAGTACAGTTATTGTTTGTGTGCACGCCGGGCAATCCTACTGGCGCTGTTCTTTCGCTCGATGAATGGAAAGCCTTGTTCGCACTATCGGACAAACATGGGTTTGTGATTGCATCGGATGAATGTTATTCAGAGATTTATTTCGGTAATGAGCGTCCTTTAGGTGCACTCGAAGCCGCACACAAACTCGGCCGCAAATACGACCGACTGATTACCTTCTCAAGTTTGTCCAAGCGCTCCAACGTACCTGGCATGCGCTCAGGCTTTGTGGCAGGTGATGCAGGCATTTTGCAAAAGTTTTTGCTGTATCGAACCTATCACGGTAGCGCCATGAGTCCATCGATACAGTCCGCCTCCATCGCGGCCTGGAATGATGAAACGCATGTCGAAGAAAATCGCGCTAAGTACATACAAAAATTTAATCAGGTCACGCCCATGCTGGCCGAAGTCATGGATGTAGCGCTTCCTGACGCAGGTTTTTACCTGTGGGCCAAGGTCGACAAGCTTGCTAAGATCAGTGACACCGAATTCGCGAAGCGTCTTTACGCCGAATATAATGTCACCGTTTTACCGGGTAGCTATGTCGCACGCGAAGCGCACGGCATTAACCCCGGTGCCAACCGAATCCGTATGGCCTTGGTCGCTGAAGTTGATGAATGTCTCGAAGCAGCGCAGCGCATCGTCGAATTTACCCGCAAACTTGCCAATTGAATTTTTTAGATTAATAAAATAAAACATCATGAGCCAACAACTACAAACCCTCATCGACAACGCATGGGAAGAACGCACTAATTTTTCACCTAAATCGGCTCCAACCGATGTACGCCAGGCAGTGGCCGATGTACTCGAACAATTGAATGCCGGAACACTTCGTGTCGCTCAAAAAGACAGCGGCCAGTGGGTCGTTAATCAATGGGTAAAAAAAGCGGTATTGCTCTCTTTCCG
>JBIIQR010000089.1:0-6088 GCA_044341985.1 Burkholderiaceae bacterium | reverse complement strand
CTTCATGCAGACTGAAAGTCACGCTGGTGACCATGACCAACATCAGCAACGCTATCCAAGGCATCAGTTCAATACCCTGCCAATCCAACGCATACCCTGATAAAGTGACCAATACGATAAAGCCTACTGAGCCCCACAATCGCACGCGACCATAGTGAGTCAAATCACCGCGCATAGACGACAACATTAAGGCTTCGGAGATGGGCCCCTGGGCACTGGTAAATAAATTTACTGTGACCATCAGCGCAAAGAAAAATACGAAAGTCTGACCGACAAACATGCCGCAAAAAGTGAGGGCTGCAGCGATCGAGGTTAAGCGTAAAACCAATACACGACGACGAGATTGATCGGCCACCCAACCCCACACATTCGGACCAAAAATACGCATCACCTGCATCAACGACATCAAGATGCCGATTTGCGTGGCAGATAATCCTCGATCGGCAAAGTACAAGCTGGCATACGGTGAGAAAACACCGACGTAGCCATAGTAAGCGAAGAAAAACAGCGCAAAGTTGAGGGACTGCGCTGGTCGTGATGCGGCTGACACTACTCCGGCTTCACATCACCGCACTGTGCACGATGCCGCAATGCGTGATCCATCAGCACCAGCGCTAACATTGCTTCAGCGATAGGCGTAGCGCGTATACCTACACAGGGATCATGTCGTCCAAAGGTTTCAACCAGCACAGGGTTGCCATCACGATCGATCGATTTACGTGGGGTGCGAATACTCGACGTCGGTTTGATGGCGATAGAAACGGTGACGTCCTGCCCCGATGAAATGCCACCTAATACGCCACCTGCGTTGTTACCCACAAAACCGGTTGGTGTGATTTCATCGCCGTGTTCGCTACCTTTATGCGTAATTGAACGAAACCCGGCACCGATCTCAACACCCTTCACCGCATTAATACCCATCATGGCGTAAGCAATGTCGGCATCCAGTTTGTCGAACAAGGGCTGACCCCAGCCAGCCGGAACGTGATGAGCTTCTACGTCAATGCGGGCACCGCAAGAATCGCCTGCTTTGCGCAAGTCATCCATGTAGGTTTCAAGCTGAGGGATGATGTCAGCGTTAGCCGCAAAAAAAGGGTTGTTGTGAACGTGATCCCAGGATTGAAACGGAATAGCGATATCACCCAATTGACTCATGTGACCGTGAAAGGTGGTTCCATAGTGCGTATGCAACCATTTTTTAGCGATGGCCGCGGCACCCACTACAGGCGCCGTTAAACGTGCAGAGGAACGACCTCCACCGCGCGGATCGCGAATGCCATACTTATGCCAGTAGGTGTAGTCAGCATGACCGGGACGGAAGCGATCAACAATATTTCCGTAATCTTGGCTGCGCTGATCTTCATTACGAATAAGCAGCGCAATAGGGGTGCCGGTTGTTTTACCTTCATACACGCCAGAAAGGATTTCCACCGTATCGGATTCCTTACGCTGCGTAACATGGCGAGAGGTACCGGGTTTGCGGCGATCAAGCTCAGGCTGAATATCCGCTTCAGATAACAGCATACCTGGAGGACATCCATCGACCACGCAGCCTATCGCCGGGCCGTGAGATTCGCCAAAGGTGGTCACGCAAAAAAGCTGGCCTATCGTATTACCGGACATGATGAGATCAATGAAATTGAAGTGAGCAAGTAAACGATACCCGCCAAAAGCATCATTCTACCAGCGGGCGCTTCTTTACCAGACCTATCAGCCAGGAGACGAAGGCGCGCGCATACTCTGGCTGCTTTATACAAAGTACAACTAGCAGTACGAAATTAAGAATAGCAGTGAACCCGAAAATATCTACCACCGACATTCCGACACTCAGCAGCAGCATCGCGATGAGAGCGGCTGACACCATAAATACGGCATTCAGAATATTCATCCCACCGATAATGCGCGACAAATGAGAGCGATCAGCACGGGTCTGGATGAGCGCAAAAAGTGGCACCACATACAAACCACCAAACAACCCTATTAACAGGCAGTCCATAAAAATTCGGAAATGCTCACCGAGCAGCAAATCTGCTGCACTGAGCGACGCAGGCATCGCCTGACTGCCTGCAAAATATAAATCGATACCAAATACGGATAGTCCGATAGCACCGAGTGGAACGAGTCCTAACTGTACTGTGCGTGCCGACAAACGTTCACACATGAGTGAACCAGCACCTATGCCTAATGAAAATGCGGTGAGCAATAAGGCAAAAATTTCCGGCTCCCCATGCAACACATCACGCGAGAAAACAGGAAACTGAGCGAGTAACATCGCACCAAAAAACCAAAACCAAGAATTCGCCAACATAGCGACGAACACATCGCTGCGACTCGCAGCAAATTTAAGATTACTCGCCATCTCAGGAAAAGGATTACGGCTAATAACGAGTTCAGGTTCGGGCGCCGGTGTATGCGGCACAAAAAGTGTGAACAATAAACCCACCACCGCCACCACCACGGTAGACCAAATAATGACATGCACGCCAATCGGACCCCAGCTCACCAACGAGGCGCCTAACAATTGTCCAGTCAGAATACCTACAAAGGTACCCATCTGAACCATGCCGTTACCGCCGACTAATTCACTCACCTCAAGATGCTGCGGAAGATAGGAATGTTTAACCGGGCCAAATAAAGCCGAATGCAAACCCATGCCAATAACGGCCAGTATCAATATCCAGAGTGAATGCGTATACCAGCCAACGGCTGCAACCAGCATAACGCTGATTTCTATGACTTTGATGATGCGCATTAAGCGCGCTTTATCAATTTTGTCCGCCAGTTGACCAGCCGTCGCAGATGCCAATACGAAAGGCAAAATGAACAAGCCAGCAATTAAGTTATTCAGTAGCCCGACATTCATGGATGTCCATGATGCGGCATCAAAGGTGATGACGGTGACTAACGCCGTCTTGAACAAATTATCGTTGAAAGCACCCAAAAATTGAGCGCCAAAAAAAGGGCCAAACCGTGCCTGAACAAGTAAAGAGAACTGTCCTGATTTCACGCTAGACTACCCTTCTTTTTCTGATTCGGATGGCCAGTCACGAATATACGCTTTGAGCATTTTGTTTTCAAAATTTTGCTCTTCAAAGACAGCCTTCGCAACATCATAAAACGACATCACCCCCATCAGCATCGTTCCATCTAACACGGGCACGTAGCGGGCATGATGTTCTAGCATCATACGACGTATGTCATTCACATCGGTATCTGGCGATATGGTGAGCATATCGCGATCCATGTAATCACCCACGGTTCCAGTAATGTTTCCGCGACTCGCATGCACTGCTTTCATGACTTCTCGAAAGGTAAGCATACCAACCAAAGCGCCACTCTTCATCACCACCAGCGATCCAATATCTTTTTCGGCTAGGGCATCAATGGCAACCAGCAATAGGGTTTCCGGAGTGGCCGTAAACAGAATATTGCCCTTCAGCTTCAGAATTTCGGACACTTTCATTGCCGCCCCCAAGACTGTTTTTATGGAAGGACTGTAGCCCAGGCTTAGCAAAAAAGCCAGAGGCTGCCCGCAAGTGACGGGTAGCTGCGGTGAGTCAGCCTATAATTCTTTTTCCAACGAGCCTGCAGCAGGTTTTGTTACCAAGCTAGCGCGCCAGAACCCGCACCATTTTGCAGATCTTTCCTAGCGACCCCTGAGACAGTAGCCATGAGCGAACCACGATATCCCGGCTTTGATACCTTGTCATTGCACGCAGGCAGTACCCCAGACCCGACTACCGGTGCGCGGGCAACCCCCATTTATTTATCGACGTCGTTTGTATTTCGTGATTCCGATCATGCCGCCTCGCTATTTAATATGGAGCGCTCGGGTCATGTGTATTCGCGGATCTCGAACCCAACCAACGCCGTTCTGGAAGAACGCATCGCAGCACTCGAGGGGGGTGTCGCTGGTATTGCCGTCGCTAGTGGACAAGCCGCCTTGCATCTTGGCTTAGCCACTATCGCCGGTGCTGGCTCGCACATACTCGCTTCGCGTGCGCTATATGGCGGCTCGCAAAATTTGCTCGGCTACACAATGAAACGCTTCGGCATTGAGACGACTTTCATTGACCCGCGCGACATGAACGCCTGGCGAACTAATATTCGTCCGAACACCAAGGTCTTATTCGCAGAAACCTTGGGCAATCCCGGACTCGATGTATTGGATATTGAGTCTGTCGCACAAATCGCGCACGAAAATCATTTGCCATTAATGGTGGATTCCACCTTCACTACACCTTATTTACTCAAACCTCTCGACCATGGTGCTGATTTAATCTATCACTCGGCCACTAAATTTTTGTGCGGGCATGGCACCGCAATAGGTGGTTTGTTAGTGGATGGCGGAACTTTCGATTGGCAAGCCGCGTATGAAAAAACGGGGCGCTTTGCCGAGCTATGCGAACCGTATGATGGTTTTCATGGCATGGTCTTTACGGAAGAATCGACAGTGGGTGCATTTTCTTTGCGTGCTCGACGCGAAGGCTTGCGTGACTTTGGTGCCGTGATGAGTCCTCACAATGCATTCGCTATTTTGCAAGGTATAGAAACACTCAGCTTACGCATGGATCGCCATGTCGCTAATGCACGCAAGATTGTAGAATTTCTGGTGTCACAACCAACGATTGCTTCTGTTTCATATCCCGAGCTGCCTGAGCATCCCGATTACGCTTTAGCAAAACGTTTACTACCCAAAGGCTGTGGTGCCGTATTTTCTTTTGCACTGAAAGGTGATCGTGCTGCAGGTCGACGCTTTGTTGAAGCGCTGTCAGTATTCTCGCATCTGGCAAATGTTGGCGATGCTAAATCACTGGTAATTCATCCCGCATCAACCACTCACTTCCGTGTACCGGATGATCAGCTTGCAGCTTCTGGCATTACCGAAGGAACGATGCGTTTATCGATAGGCTTAGAAGATGTGGATGATTTGATCGACGACCTGAAACGCGGCTTGAAAGCTGCGCAGAAAGGAGCGTAATCGTGATCATCACTATCAACTCACAACCCGCGTATGCCTACACCGGTGGAAAGGCGTTCAATGCGCAACTACCTACGGCTGTGTTCATTCATGGCGCCCAAAATGATCACTCAGTTTGGGCGCTGCAAACACGCTACTTCGCGCACCATGGATTCTCTGTGCTGGCAGTTGATTTACCCGGTCATGGGCGTAGCAAAGGTCAACCGTTAAACACGGTGGAAGCGATGGCTGACTGGTTGAATGCTTTATTACAAAGCGTCGGTGTACAGCGCGCAGTATTAATCGGACACAGCATGGGCTCGTTAATCGCGCTTGAAACAGCTAACCGAGCGAAAGCATTAGTGGCTGGAGTTGCACTGGTAGGAACGGCTTATCCTATGAAGGTTTCGCCTTTGCTACTTGAAGCATCCGAGCACCGCGAACAAGCAGCGATCGACATGGTAAACATTTGGTCGCATTCCAGCATTGCACAAAAACCCTCGGCTCCCGGCCCTGGTTTTTATGTGCCTAGCGGCAGTCGTCGTTTAATGCAGCATGTCGCGAAAAACAATACCGCTAAAGTTTTCTTCACTGATTTTTCAGCCTGTAATGCCTATGCCAACGGCGAGACTGCTGCAAAATCACTGCATTGCCCTGCACTCTTTTTATTAGGGCGCAAAGATATGATGACGCCGCCGAAAGCCGCATCGACCTTAATGGCTGCACTACCCGAATCAACGTTAGTGATGGTTGAAGGTAGTGGCCATGCATTGATGGCTGAACAACCCGATCAGGTACTGGATGCGTTGTTTGAATTCGCCAAAGGATCGTTGAAATAATTTTTCAGTGGAGTAGCTAACTCACGCTCGACTGCTTCTTCTACTTTGAATGACAGTGGCGATTGAGCAGAAGGTGCAAACGCAAATAACTGATACACATCCGACACCGTCAATTTTTCTGGGTTAGCGAGTAACACCCAACGATCTTGTTTGCGGTGTTTGCGACTGAGTCGCCAACTGGTCGTGACTTCCGATTTCACGCGACCTACCCAACCGACTTCGAGCATCCGTTGTAACAAACTCTCTGATTCTTCAAAACCTAAACGCGTAAATTCTCGCAAACGCAAAG